>NZ_DKSP01000203.1:0-29272 GCF_002472745.1 Sphingobacterium sp. UBA7253
CCGTCAACCTCGGTGTCTGCGGGCCTTGACTACCCGGGGATATCGCCACAACATGCCCAGCTAAAAGATAGCAATCGTGCAAACTATCACCCCGTGACAGATGCAGAGGCTATCGATGCCTACAAGTTACTTTCCCGACTGGAAGGTATTATTCCGGCCATTGAATCATCACATGCTGTTGCCCTTGCGGTGAAATTGCTAAAAGACAAAAACAAAGTCGCTATTGTGAACCTCTCGGGACGTGGCGACAAAGATGTTGACCGCGAATTCTAGAAGGCAGCATCAAAATACATGAGTAGGCCGAGTGCAGGGCCCTAGGTTAGGCACTCGGTCTAAACGTTTTATCCATTAGCTAACAATCTCCAAGATGAAGCGACCAAGAAATCGTCGAATAGTTTTAAAAACAGTAATCAGCCTCGTCATCTTACTTTGCCTGGGCCTGATAGGCTATAATCTTTATCCAGAACCAACGTTGGATCAGCATGCCAAAGTAGACAAGCTTATCGTCTATAAATCAAAAAGAACACTATTGGCCTATAGTAAGGGAAAGCTCCTAAAATCTTACCGTATTTCATTGGGCGGCCAACCTGTGGGCGCCAAAGAATTTGAAGGCGATTTAAAAACACCCGAAGGGCTTTACACGATCAACGATAAAAATCAATATAGCAGCTATCACAAAAACCTGGGGGTCTCCTACCCAAATGAACAGGATATTGCCCACGCCAAAAGTTTAGGAAAAGAGGCCGGTGGCGACATCAAGATCCACGGACTTCGAAACGGACTAGGCTTTATTGGTAAATTGCAGCGCCACATGGACTGGACTTTCGGTTGTATGGCACTTACAAATGCAGAGATTGACGAACTTTTTGATGCTGTTCCCATAGGTGCAGCTATTGAAATAAAACCCTAACTGGAATAAAGACTTAACTAAAACAACTCTTGGCTGGAACACACCCCTAACGACCTGAAGGCTAAAGCGCCGAATGGCCCGTCCATTACGCTCATCCGCTGGCCGCTTAGCCGTTCCCCCTATTTTACCCTATACCTCGTTTTCAAAATACTACAAGATAAACCCTAAATATTACAACCCCATGTCTAATAAATTATCGATTTTTGAGTTTACATTAGTAACTTGTATTTAAAATAATTCCGATGGAATATCCAATGTGATAAACACAAATACCGATGACCACATCACAGCATGCACGGCATCCAAGAATTAAATACACCTGCACAAAATCAACAGGATATTCCATAGGACCTCTAAAAGACAACATGCGAAGCATTCATAAATACCATTGGATGCAGACTTAAATCAGTAATAATTTAGATATGAAACTTGCAATAAAGAATATGGTATGCAATAGATGCATTATGGTTGTTGAAAATGAATTGGCTAAGCTCAATCTCCATGTTAAGCATATTTCTTTGGGCCAGGTTGAGATTGAAGAAGAGCTGACCAAAGCAGAGAGCAAGCAACTCGCTTCAAATTTTTCGGCACTTGGTTTTGAATTGATTGACGATAAAAGAACTGTCATCATCGAACAGGTAAAACATGTCGTATTGGATCTTATCCGTAATCAACATAACGACACCACCCTTAATCTTTCCGAAATCATCAGCACGAAAGTGCACCATGATTACAACTACATCTCCAATCTTTTTTCGGATGTTGAAGGCATAACCATCGAAAAATACTTCATCGGCCAGAAAATTGAATATGTCAAAGAGTTATTGGTTTACGATGAACTTACCTTGAGTGAAATTGCCTATAAACTCAATTACTCCAGTGTTGCTTATTTAAGCAATCAATTCAAAAAAGTAACCGGATTGACGCCAAGCCACTTTAAGCAGATCAAAGACAATAAACGCAAACCACTTGATAAGATCAACGACTAGGGATCTGCGATGTGCGCTTCACAGCGCAGGAAGAAATCAAAGTTTGACCGCTTCTAGCTATCGCAGAAAAAGAATATACAAAACCACTTTGGGGACATTACCAACTGTCAAGACCGTTAATACGTGGTTCACAAAAAAAGAAAAGGCTTCCGAGCGGAAGCCTTTCTTTTAAAATTGCCCTTTCAAATTAGCAACCCTTATCTTAAATATCTCTAATTCTTTTTGTTGTTGATTGATAAAAGAATTTTCCTCCAGTTTTCCTACCACAATATCACGCTCTTCATCATTGGCATAAACCATGTTTTTGAACTGATTTTTGTAGTCTTTGGCACGGGATTTATAAATCTGTTCACCAATCCAGATCCGGTGTCCAAGCGCCTGATCCAACAAAGATACAATTTTATCTGTTGATAAAACCATACCTTCCAAATTTAAGATTTCTATTAAAGACAAGAGTGCATGTTCACGTTTATCTAAGGGGTATGCTTTACTTTTATCGTGATAGAATTCATGAATACCATCCCATGAATCTATTTTTTTTGATTTGACGTCATCTAGGAAAGTTTGCAGGGCATTGCTTTCGATCAGCTGTCCACCTATATTTTCCCAGCTCGTACGCGATCTACCCGATAAGGCTTCAATAATATCCTGCAGTGACAGGCCTTCCTCGAGCGCATCCATCAGGTGCAGTACACCATAGTATTTAATAAACGAACGATATAAATGATAAGCCTCGCCAACCTTCTGAATAACAGTCGGTCTTCGTGAATTTTCGGCTCCTTGCAGCACAATTGTCTGATCTTTTAGGTCCATGTTGTTGGCAAGCAGTGCCCGGCCCGCAACAATACGTTCGTGCTTATCCTTCCCAACTGCAGTGTGGAGACTATCTGCCACGGCCAAGGCCAGCATATCCATCCCTTCAAACATTTCATTCACCGTATCCGGTGCCAACATATCGTATTCAAAATATTGGTTTTTAAAATGTCGATTGTCCCGCGCCGCATACTTATTGGCATTCCGTACCAAAGCATACATATTGTACATAAACCAATACCCCGGAATCAAGACCAGTTGATCATGTTGTACGTCATTGCTCACTAAGGTAAAAGGCAACTTGATATCCAGTTCATGCAGAAAATCCCCTTTTACAATAAGGCAATACGATGCAAACCTGGAGTTGTGTTTTAGGCTCACACAGAGTCCAGGCCAAAAACCACGTCCCGCAATAATTTCACCGTCCGCAGCTCTGGAGTTGTGATTAGATCCTACGGTTGCTCCAGCAGCCATATTACTTTGGCCCATCACCAATGCCGCACATAAAAACGAGTTGTTATGGTGCTGTTCATGTGCTGGAAAAATCAAGGAATTTAATACTTCACAACAGGAAATTGTCGAGTTGTCTCCCAAATAAGAGTTGATCAGGCGCGCGCCATATTTCAACTGCGAATAGGAAGCCAGGATAAAACGTACAGCTTTAACGCCGTAAAATATACGACAGCCATAGCCAATAATTCCATTAACAAGCTCACAACCCTCACCGATCTGTGTATACGATTCCTGTGAGGAATTGACGGTTACATTTTTCAGCTTACTGACCCCTTTAATATAAGCATCAGTTCCGATTTTGACATTCTTGATCGTTAACGTATTTTTGATGACGCAACGGTCGCCAATCTGGCTGTAATAACCCCGTTGACTTCCAAATTTCTGATCAGTCAGTTCTCCAAATCGCTGCTGTAAAGCATGATCATGTCGATTGCGGGTCCAAAGGTATACATCTGCAGCCTGCATACCGTCAAAAGGGTAAACCGAACGGGCACCATTTTCGTTGCAGAGTTCCAGCTCGATCCGTTTTTCTGACTCTTCACCATCACGGAGAATACCATTACCGAATTTGGCTGTACTACCGGTCTCCATTTCCTTGATCTGGCTCAACAGCACTTCATTACCAACAATAAAGTAGGACAAGTAGCCCACATGATGGACAGCAACATCGTCGCCAAAGTCCGAACTGATGATCGTCGAATGATACAGGCCAATGGGCAACTGCAAATTGCGGTAATCCAGGTAACTCGGACTCAAATTGCCAATACGGACCAGACCATAGAATTTACAGTGCTGAACCTGATTCGGATCAAAGACTGCCGATACTTTGACCTTGGACCAGTCGCCGGACCAGTTTCCATTGTTAATCAAGTGTTTAACCTCTGTTTCCGTCAGATCACGGTAGTCATTACGCGGGTTTTGCTGAAAGCGCAGGGTATATTCGTCTTGTCCTGTTGGAATAAACTCATCTGGGATAAATCCATATCCCAGCTGTTCCAAAGGTTTCTTCTTCAATACACTCATCGGCCTCCTTACTCTACAGTTACCGACTTCGCCAGGTTACGTGGTTTGTCCACATCCAAGCCTAGCTCTACACCAATATAATACGATAGCAGTTGCAATGGTACAACCGAAATCAATGGAGCAATGATCTCATCGGCCTCCGGAATTTCCATAAAATCATCCGATAGATTTTCTGAAACAGCATCGCCTTTGGTAACCACCGATATAATCTTTCCTTTACGCGCTTTGATCTCCTGAATATTTGAAACAATCTTCTCGTGATAAGCATCTTTTGTAGCGATAAAAACAACCGGCAAGTTCTCGTCAACCAATGCGATAGGTCCATGTTTCATTTCTGCTGCAGGATAACCTTCGGCATGGATATAGGAAATTTCCTTGAGTTTAAGCGCACCTTCCAGGGCAACGGGAAAATTATACCCCCTACCCAAGAAAAGAAAATCTCGGGCATCTTTATACTTTTTCGCAATGGCTTTGATTTTATCAACCTGCGTATCCAAAATCCACTCGACCTTTTCAGGCACCTCATTTAATTCCTGTGCAAGTTTTTGATAACGTTCTTCGCTGATCGAGCCTCTCAAAGAAGCAATCTTTAAGGCAATCAGGTTCAATACAGTCAATTGCGCCGTAAATGCTTTTGTACTCGCCACACCGATTTCAGGTCCAGCATGTGTATAGGCACCTGCATCCGAAAGTCGTGCGATAGAAGAGCCAACAACATTGACAACACCCAATATGATAGCGCCTTGTTTTTTCGCATTTTCCAATGCAACCAATGTATCAGCCGTTTCACCACTTTGGGAAATCGCCAAGATAACATCCCCCGGATGAATAACCGGATTACGGTAGCGGAATTCCGATGCATATTCAACTTCAACATTAATACGGCATAATTCCTCAATAACATATTCTGCAATAAGTCCGGCATGCCAGCTCGTACCACAGGCAACAATCACAATGCGATTGGTATTGCTGATCTCATTCGCAAATTTTTCAATGCCACTCAATGTAATCTGATGGGATTGCAGATCCAGACGTCCACGCATAGAGTCAAAGATCGTTTGCGGTTGCTCGAAGATCTCTTTCAACATAAAGTGATCAAAGCCACCTTTTTCAATAGCCGACAACTCCAGATCCAATTTTTGGACATAAGGCGTGATGCGCTCATTACCCAGATTTTTAAGGATCAACTCCTCCGGAGTGATAATGGCCAGTTCGTAGTCATTGATATAAACGACTTCTTTGGTGTATGCTAGCATCGGGGAAGCATCTGAACCCAAAAAATGTTCATTTTTACCGATACCAATCACCAAAGGACTTCCTTTACGCGCTGCAATAATACGATCCGGATGGCCAGCCTCCAATACAAGGATCACATAGGCCCCTACGACCCGTTTCAAAGCAATACGAATCGCTTCTTCTAAAGAGCATTCATTCTGCAATTGGATCTCTTCGATAAAGTTGACCAGAACCTCTGTATCGGTATCACTTTTAAATGTATAACCTTTATTGATTAATTCTGATTTTAAGGAAGCATAGTTTTCAATGATGCCATTATGAATCATCGCAATATGCCCGCTATTGGAATAATGCGGATGTGCATTCCGATCAGAAGGCTCACCATGGGTAGCCCAACGGGTGTGGCCTATCCCTGTGGTCGACTGTAGATCTTTGTCGTATACAAACTCCTCCAAGTTTGCGACTTTACCTGTTTTTTTGTAAACATCGATCTGCTCACCTTTATGCAATGCCACTCCAGCACTGTCATAACCACGGTATTCTAACTTTTGTAATCCGTCAATGACGATACCATACGCCTGACGATAACCTGTGTATCCTACAATTCCACACATGTATGTCTCAATTTTAAGTGTATATTTTGTTAATGCGCCGCAATGTAATAAAAAATATCTACGCAATCGATTGATTAACCTAGAATTAACACAAAAAAGGCGGCTAATGTTTTATTAGTCGCCTTTTTCTATTGTATAATGTATTATTTTTTAATGTTCTGCCACATCTACATGGTCATAATCCTCCTTCATCAAGGCTTCATAATTTGTCTTTTCTTTCTTTCCAAAACGACGTTGAAGACTGTCAAAAATGGAGTACACCACTGGTACAACAACCAGGGTTAAAAATAAAGAAGATAACAAACCACCGATGATAACAATCGCAAGACCTCTATTCATATCGGCACCGTCTCCAGTAGCGATTGCAATAGGAATCATACCAAATACCATGGCAATTGTCGTCATTAAAATCGGACGAAGACGTGCATGATTGGCTGCCACTAATGCATCGTGCGTGTTATCGCCAGCTTCCTTACGATGGTTGGCAAAATCAACCAGCATGATCGCATTCTTGGCCACTAGACCAATCAACATGATGATACCCAAAATCGTAAAGATATTCAAGGTCTGATTTCCCAAAGCCAAGAATAACAGGGCTCCGATAAACGACAATGGAATCGAGAACAAGACCACAAATGGTGTGATAAAACTATCGTATAAAGCAACCATTACCAAGTATACTAGGATAATAGATGCCAATAAGGCAATTCCCAAAGTACCAAAACCTTCGGTTTGGTTCTCCATGTTACCACCCCAGATAAAGACGATTCCCGGTTTACGCGGCAATTTTTCAAACTGTGCCTGCCACTCTTGCGCTACGGTACCCATTGGTCTACCGATGGCCTGTCCCTGAATGGATACTGCCGGCGACTTGTCGCGACGTTCCAACAAAGTAGGTCCCGAGCCATAAGTTACATTGGCAAATTGATCCAAAGAAATGGAAGCACCCTGATTATTGATAAATTTCAGATCACGCACGTTGTCGATATTGGCACGACCATTTTCCGCATAGCGGATATTGATATCATACTCATTATCGCCGGCTCTGTATTTGTTATCCGTGTTTCCTGAAAATGCCGTTTGCATCGTCATACCCACAGTAGAGACATTCAGTCCCAAAGAGGTCATTTTATCACGGTCGATCTTCACATTGATCTCGGGATTACCCGCTTCAGAAGTTAATTTGACACCCGCTGCTCCAGGGATCTTGCGCAATTGATCTGCCGCCTTCTCTGCAAATTCCTGTGCATCTTCGACAGAAGCACCGATAATGGTCAGCTTCAATGGTGCCTGCTCCGCTCCCATGATACCCACATTGACGGTTTTGATTTTTGCACCGATCAGTTTATTTTCCAATTCACGCTTCAGCGTCGCTGAATACACCTGTGAGTTGCCTTCAAAATTTTCTTTGTCGAGGATCACGTGGATCTCCGATTTGTAACGCGAACCCGTTGTCGAAGCCATACCGTCCGAAGACTGCCCCACTGTCGTAATAATTTCTTTGACATCGGGTTTCGATTTAATATAAGCCTCCGCTTTCTGCGTCAATAAGTTGGTCTTCTCCAGGGAAGCGTCTTTATCGAGTTCCAACTGGATGAAAAACTCCTTACGGTCGATACTCGGGAAGAAGTCCGAACCGATATAACCTTTAGCGATCAGGATAAATGATGCAAAAAGTAAACCGATTGCTAAAAATAAAGTTGCCACCTTGGTTTTCCAGGTTCTTAAGGCCCAAACTAACAATCCTGCAACCCAATGTGTGAAGCTGTTCAAACCGCTTTCAAAACCATGAATAATACGGCCAAAGAAAGATGTTTTGCTCAAGTGCTCCAATTTACCGAAACGCGAGTATAACCAAGGTACTACCGTAAATGACACCAATAAGGATAATAAAGTCGAGATGATTACAGTCACACAGAATTGCGCCAGGATATTGGCCACCAAGCCCGTAGACATCGCGATCGGAAGGAACACCACCACGATAACCAAGGTGATCGCCGTTACTGTAAATCCAATTTCCGAAGCACCATCAAATGCCGCACGCACCTTGTTTTTACCCATCTCCATGTGGCGGTGAATATTCTCGATAACAACGATCGCATCATCCACAAGAATACCGACCACCAGGGATAAACCTAGTAAAGACATCAAATTCAGGGTATAGCCCATTAAAAGCAAGCCAATAAAGGTAGCAATCAAAGATAAAGGAATCGCCACCATGGTGATCGCCGCATTACGTAAACTCTGCAAGAAGAACAACATGATAAAGCCCACCAATGCAATGGCAATCATTAAGTCGTGGATCACGTTATCGGCCGCATTCAATGTAAATTCTGAAGAGTCATTGGCCACTAGAATTTTAATATTCTGTGCCGCATAATCCTTCTCTACACCGCTAATTACTTTTCCGTTTTTATCGTGTACAGCAATCGTTTTCTTGACCGCTTCAGATACCGCTACCGCATTTGCATCAGACTGTTTAAAGACCTGCAATAAGATTGTATTCTGACGGTCAAGACGGGCTACTTTTTCAATCTCTTTGATACCATCCCGTACATCGGCGATATCGCGCAGATAGATCTGCACCCCTGCCGGCGTTGTGATCGGGAGGTTACGCAGCTCCTCGATCGAAGTTACTTTACCCGAAAGACGGATGGTTGTCCGGTTATCGCGGGTACTTACGTTACCTGTCGGGAAATCGAGATTGGATGCAGCTACTATTTGCTGTACCTGAGAAATTGTCAGTCCATAACCTTCAATTTTCTTCGGATCTACAGAGATCTGGATTTCACGTTCCTCACCACCGATCAGGTCTACTTTTGCAACACCATTGATCCGCGCAAAGACCGGCTGGATTTTATTATCCAAAAGATCATAGAGTTCTTTCTCCGATAAGTTGGACGTTACGGCCAAACTCATGATGGCCACATCATCCAGGGAAAATTTGGAGAGTGAAGGTGTCTTTACATCATCCGGCAAATCGTTGATCACGGCATTGATTTTCCGTTGAGCATCCGTAAGCAGGAAGTTGACATCCGCACCGTTGTTGAGGGTGATCATGACAATCGATACCCCTTCCAACGAAGTCGACTCCACCTTTTTGATACTTTCCAGGGATGAAATGGCATCCTCTATTTTTTTTGTCACCGAACTCTCAACCTCTGCAGGTGAAGCTCCCGGATAGACCGTCTGTACCGTAATGACGTTAATTTCAAATTTAGGGACCAATTCATAGCCCAATCGCGTATAAGAAAACAACCCGCCTAATGTCAGTATTATAAATAATACGATAATTATACTGGGGCGTTTTATCGATATTTCGGTAATTTTCATTCGAATAATTTATTTTTAATAGCCATGCAACCGGAGTTGCATCTGCTACTGATTACAGTATGCTCTATTTAATAATCTCTACAGGACTTTGGTCAAATAGATTGATCTGACCCGAAACAATCACCTGATCGCCATTTTGCAAACCACCTAAGATCTCGATGTAATCACCAAAGTTTCTACCCGATTTGACATTTGTTTCGATTGCTTTACCGTTTTTCAGCACAAAGATCTTGTTGTCGCTCACGCTACCCACAAAAGCATTACGTGGTACGATCAATGTATTGCTGGCAACACCTTCACCGAAGATGGCCGTACCATACATACCGGCACGCAATTGGTTCGATGCATTATTTACCTCGATTTCCACCGGGAAATTTAAACTACCGTCCGATTTAGGTGCAATAAAAGTTACTTTACCGGTAAAGCGTTGATCTGCATACACACTCGCTGTCACATCAACAGACTGACCGATCTTTAAGGTCGCTACATTCTTTTCGTCTACATTGACACGCAATTTCAACGTAGCAACGTTCACAATATCGAAGGCCGCAGCACCGACATTCAGGTAAGTCCCCGGTTCGATTTTACGTGAATTGATAATACCCGATACCGACGTTTTGATGGTTACATCGCCAGCATTCAATTTAGAAGCTTTTAAGTTATTTTTCGCATTCTCAAATTGCAATTTCACCTGATCTAACTGTTGTTTGGTTACACCTCCCGTAGAAAAAGCACTTTCAAAGCGGTGCAGATCAGCCTGCGCATTGGTATAAGCCGCTTGCGCATTCGCCACGTTCACATTCAGTTTATCACCCTCGATGATCGCCAAAGTCTGTCCCGCACTCACATGAGAACCCTCATCAACCAATACTTTCACTACCCGGCCGGCAGTTTCAGCCGAAACCGTTACTTCCTGTTTCGGAGAAAATGTTCCGTTAGCAGTATAGCGTAAATCCATGGAAGATACTTTTGCTGTATCGATACGCACAGCAATAGCCACATTTTTTTTGGCTACTTCCGCAGTTTCGGCCTCATTTTTCTTTTTATTCTTATTTAACACAAAAAATATTCCTGCTAAACCAGCAGCAATAATAAGTAAGGTAATAATTCCGCGTTTCATATTGTATTAGTCAATTATTCTTTAATTAGTGATTTTAATTCGCCGTTCGCCTTAATAATCTGTACTTCGGCTACTTTATAGTTCAACAAACTCGTATTTAGATTATTTTCTGCATCAGCTAGTGCTTTTTCAGCGTCAAGTAATTCTGTTAAAGTTGCTAAACCATTGTTAAAATTGTTTTTTGTATCATCTAGAACACCTTTAGCCAATTTAACATTTCGGCGATTATTGTCGATCGTCAGCAAACTGATCTTGATCTGTGATTTGGCATTTTCTTTCGCTAGATTTAGACCCAGTTTGGTATCTTCAAGATCAACCTGTGCTTGTCTAATCTGAATATCCGCCTGGTTGATTCTTGCTCTTGTTGTTCCTCCCGTGAAGATTGGCACCGAAAGATTTAAACCTATGCTCGAGGTCTTTGGCCAGCTAAAATCACCAACAATTGGAAACCCTTTACCAAATCCATTAAAACCAAAATCTCCACCTAAGGATAATTTAGGGTATAGATCAGCAACTTTCGATTTCTTATTCAGTTCGTAAAGTTCAATTTGCTTCTTCATCAACTGCACCTCGGTCCTATTTTCTACATTATCCGATTCCACGGCCAATGCTGCATTAATATCAAAAGTCTCTTCAGATAATTCAATATCTTCCTCGATCGGCTTCCCGATTGCGAATTTCAATGCATTTTCTTTGATCTGTACGGCGTTGGTTGTTTGTTGTTTCTGTGCCTCCAGGTTATTCACATTGACCACCAAGCGATCTAAATCTATTTTTTTTGCAAGACCAGCTTTCACAAGTCCTTCCGTCACATCTTTCGTTTTTGTGGTACTTTGCAAGTTATTTTCTATCGTTTGAAGTTTCAGATGTTCTTGGTAGATATCATAGTAAGCATTTGCTACTTTTTCGATCACCTGTTCATCTGTTAACTGCGCATTTATTTGGTAAAACTCTTTTGTTGTCTTGGCAGCTTTCAACCCTGTAAAGATCGATTGATTAAAAAGCTGCTGATTCAGAGAAACCACTGCTGTTGAATTCCAGGGTTGTCCCATTTTAATCTTTTGAGTTTGACCACCGGCTTCCAATACCATTTCTGGAATTAACACATTGTATTTTAAGGAACCATTTGCTGTAATTTGTGGCAACGCGCTACCCCTAACCTCATCAATCTGGTATTGCGAGTTTTCGAGATCTAACTTTGCCTTTTTAGCTTCCTTTTTGTTCTGCAAAGCAAATTTAATCGCATCACTTAAGCTCAATTGTTGCTGTGCATGACTCTGGAAAACCATCGTACCTAATAAAAGGCTGGCTAGTATTCTGATTGTTTTCATTCCTAATTTATTTGTCCTAATTTTATATCTACTTTTTATTTATACCATTAAAAAACAGCTTGGTAGCCAGCTTTTGTTTCTGCAACACTTCATCAAAACGATCCTGATTTGGAATCCCCGAAATGATATCGGAAATATTGCACATCAAGGATAAGCTCTTCATCAATTCCACATAGATTTCGGCCGTTTCGTATAAATGCTCTCCATCGATTTCACCTTTTCCGGCACCGACCTCAAGGATCTCAAACAAGGCTTTCACATCGCGGTCGTGCAGACATTGAAAAAAATCCTGCATGGAAAGTCCCTTGATCCATTCCAGATTTTCGTTCATGTGCAACATATAGTATTTCCGGACAAATGCATCGCGCAGTTCCAGTATTTTCATAATCAGCTCGTAAGTAGTGCCCACGTGCACAGCCACCATCTTCTCCTCCTCTTCCCTATATTCATCCGTCAAACGCACAATCACATCCCGTATAAGTGCATTCTTTTCCGAATAATAGTAGTACAAATTCGCTTTGGTAATTTTTATATCCTCCGCAATTTCATTCATCGTAGTCTTACTAAAACCATAATGCATAAAGCGTCTTATCGCCGCATGAATGATTTGATCTTTTCTATCTTCCATTCTTCAAAAAACTCCTTTCTACTTTCTGACTTTTATCAAAAATTGTTCAAAAATATAAAAAGTAACATGTTGGGCAAAATAAATTTTGAAATTGTAATAATTTTGATATTAACCTGACAACAAAAAAGGCAAACTCGAGAGTTTGCCTTTTATTATACGAACAGATCTGTTAGAATGCGACCGTGTTCTGAAAATGTTTTAAGAATTTTCGTTTATCCAGTTTATAGAGCCGTGCTGCACGATAGGCAACTCCAGTCTGCACTTCGTCGAGCTCTTTTAGAAAGCCGTAATTTTGCATTTTCTTTCTAAAATTGCGTTTATCGAGTGGTTTATTCAAGATTCCCTCATACACCAGCTGTAACTGAGTGAGGGTAAATTTTTCGGGCAGCAGCTCAAAAGCAATGGGCTTATAAGCAAGGCGCCGCTGCAATCGCTCCAGACAGAGGTCCAAAATCTGCTTATGGTCAAATGCCAGTTCTGGTACGTTCCGAACAGGGAACCATTTCGCCTGTTTCATATAATTTGTAACAGGTTTGGTTTTCAATTTGGTATTGTCCAGCTGTACGAGGGCGTAATAGGCCACCGTCAGAATGCGCCCTTTTGGATGTCGTTTTAATCCGGCAAAGGAATGCAGTTGATCCATAAATACATCTTTCAAACCTGTATTCTCATACAAAATTCGTTTTACGGCATCTTCCATCTCTTCGTCATTATCCACGAAAAAACCTGGCAATGCCCACCAATCCTTAAAAGGATATTCATTTCTTTCGGCCAAAAGAACTTTTAATTCTCCTTCGTGAAAGCCTAATATGACACAGTCAACGGTAAAATTACTATACAAAACTTCTAAATTTATTTATGTGCAATATACTGAGCTAAATTTAGCGGTTACTAATCATCGGGTTATCTGTAACAATTATACGCTTCCTAAACGTGATGCGCAAAAAAATATTGAAAAATTTATTCAAAGTGTAGAATATACACTATAAAAATCTTATATTCGTAAAACCTAAAATATAGCGTGTGATAAAAGAAATTAAAAAAATAGGTGTATTGACGTCGGGAGGTGATGCTCCTGGCATGAATGCCTGTATTCGTGCTGTTGTTCGAACAGCATTACATAAGGGATTGCAAGTAACGGGTATTTATCAAGGATACCAAGGTCTGATCGATGCAAATTTCATAGAAATGGATACGCGTTCGGTCAGCAATATTATACAACGTGGTGGTACGATATTAAAAACAGCGCGTTGCATGGAGTTCAAGACGCCGGAAGGCCGTCGAAAAGGCTATGACAATCTGATCGCTGCCGGTGTGGATGCATTGGTGGTTATTGGTGGTGACGGTACCTTTACAGGGGCTAATTTTTTCTCCAAAGAATTTGAGATACCTATTATAGGTATACCCGGTACAATAGATAACGACCTTTACGGTTCTGATTATACCATCGGTTATGATACGGCCAACAATACAGTCATTGAAGCTATTGATAAAATCAGAGATACTGCGGCGTCACATGAACGTCTTTTCTTTGTTGAGGTAATGGGCCGGGATTCAGGTTGTATTGCTTTGAATGCAGGTATTGCTGGCGGAGCCGAAGCAATCTTACTTCCAGAGAAAGAAACGGCTATTGACGACCTCATCCGTCATTTGGAAGACGGTGCCATTAAGAAGAAATCGTCGTCTATTGTTATTGTTGCAGAAGGCGACCAAAATGGTGGTGCTTATTATGTCGCAAAAAAAGTAAAAGAAAAGTTTGATCATTACGACACGAAAGTTAGTATATTAGGGCATTTGCAACGGGGTGGTTCTCCAACGAGTTTCGACCGCGTGCTTGCGAGTAGATTGGGCTTTGCTGCTGTCAATGAATTATTGGCCGGAAACACACGAGTTACTGTTGGGCTTCGTGGTAATGAAATCAAGACAACTCCAATTGAAGAAGCAATCAGCAATAAGGAAATTAAACTTAGCCCTGATTTATTGGAAATGGCTGAGATTTTATAATCGTAATTTGAACAGACATGATAGCAGTAGTATATAGTGGATCTCGATTTTCAGACTGGAGATTGGCCGACAAGGGGCGGATCACTACGGGGTTCCGCATGAACGGGATCAATCCTTATCTTCAAGATGAGCGCTCCATACTACAGCATTTGCATAAAAACACCAACCTGATCAACAACGCCGAAAAAATCAGACGGATCTATTTTTTCGGAGCGGGATCTTCGTCGAAGGAACGTAAAGATAAAATAAAAAACGTCCTCGAACGTTTTTTCGTCAATGCGCGCGTACGGGTTGATCATGATGTCATTGCTTCGGCAATTTCCACTTTCGGCGACGAAAGAGGAATTATTGGCATCATTGGGAGTGGATCAAATGCAGCTTATTATACAGGGAAAAAAATCATTGACAATAACTATGGTCTAGGTTATATTCTGGCCGATGAGGGGGCGACAAACTGGAATAGCCAGCAGCTGCTCAAACATTACATGACGGATACCTTACCTGTTGATCTGCGGGACAAACTGGAAAGAGAATTTAACATCGATAAGAAAACCATTTTGGAAAGGGTGTATATTTCCCCACAACCGACAAATTTTCTGAATTCATTTACAGACTTTGTCCTCGAAAATAAGGATCATCTATTCATTAGTCAATTGGTTAAAAATGGGCTTCGTACGTTTATAAAAACCTACATCAAGCCCTTAATGAAAGAATATCCGGACAGTGACGTAAACTTTACGGGTTCAGTAGCGTTTAATTATGAGCACTTGCTTCGGGAAGTTGCCACAGACGAATTTAATATCAGTATTGGTACTGTTGTAAAAGAACCGATACATAATTTAATTAAATATTATATCAATAAAAATTAAGAATATGAAAATTGGAATTAACGGATTTGGCCGTATTGGTCGTTTAGCATTTAGAGCGGCTATCAATCGTCCAGAAATTGAAATTGTTGGTATCAATGACTTAGTTGAACCAGATTATATGGCTTATATGTTGAAATATGATTCAACACATGGCAAATTTGACGGTTCTGTAGAAGTAAAAGACGGTAATTTGGTTGTTAACGGAAAAACTATCCGTGTTACAGCTGAGAAAGATCCGGCAAACTTGAAATGGAATGAAGTAGGTGCTGAAGTAATCATCGAATCTACAGGTTTCTTCTTGACTCAAGAGTTGGCTCAAAAACACATCGATGCAGGTGCTAAAAAAGTAGTGATGTCTGCTCCAGCGAAAGACGACACCCCTACTTTCGTAATGGGTGTAAACCACAAAGAATTGAAAGCTGATCAACACATCGTTTCAAACGCTTCATGTACAACAAACTGTTTAGCACCTATCGCTAAAGTATTAAACGATAAATTTGGTATCGTTGAAGGTTTGATGACAACAGTACATGCGGTTACCGCAACACAAAAAACTGTAGACGGTCCTTCAGTAAAAGACTGGAGAGGTGGTCGTGGTGCATACCAAAACATCATCCCTTCATCTACAGGTGCTGCTAAAGCAGTAGGTTTGGTTCTTCCAGAATTGAAAGGTAAATTGACAGGTATGTCATTGCGCGTTCCTACAGCAGACGTTTCAGTTGTTGACTTAACAGTACGTTTGAACAAAGGTGCTTCATATGAAGAAATCAAAACTGCAATGAAAGAAGCTTCTGAAGGTGAATTGAAAGGTATCTTAGGTTATACTGAAGACGAAGTTGTTTCTTCAGATTTCTTAGGTGATGCACGTACATCAATCTTCGATGCAAAAGCAGGAATTTCATTGAATGATAACTTCGTTAAAGTTGTATCTTGGTATGACAACGAATGGGGATATTCAAACAAAATCGTTGACTTGGTATTAGAAGTTGGTAAATTGTCTTAATCAACTCGACCAATATCCTATAAAGGGGCTATTCTACACGAATAGCCCCTTATTTTTTTTCCTTAAAAATCAGCAGGTTGGCGCTTAAACGCAAAAAAAAGCGCTTTTAGCTTTCGTAATTCAAATAATCCGTCTATATTTGCATCATCAATAAGGCAGACAGCTGAATTGAAAAGGTGCCATAGCTCAGTTGGTAGAGCAAAGGACTGAAAATCCTTGTGTCGCTGGTTCGAATCCAGCTGGCACCACCAAAAAGGAAGAACGCAAGGTTCTGACAGATTGAAAGAATAATAATTCCAATGCGAAAATAGCTCAGCTGGTAGAGCACAACCTTGCCAAGGTTGGGGTCGCGAGTTCGAATCTCGTTTTTCGCTCACCTGCCTAGGTGGTGGAACTGGTAGACACGCAGGACTTAAAATCCTGTTCCCGTTAAGGGAGTGCGGGTTCGATTCCCGCCCTAGGTACAAAAAGAGACGCCGAATATCGGTTGTCTCTTTTTTTTTATACCAATATAACCCTTTGCTCCAAATTTAATATTAGGCCATTTCGAGTTCGATTTGAGCGCAATACTACGATTAATATCATCGTAGCATAATTTTTATGTTGCCAATTTGGGATTTCAAAAAAATTAATCGTAATATTGCAATAACATTATGGGACTTACTAAGACAGAAATATTCACAGAAGAGCAGAATCAGCTCGCTACAATGCTCAAAGCGTTGGGCCATCCTGCTCGTATTGCGATCCTTCAATCTATCATCCGTGCAAATTCGTGTATCTGTGGTGATCTGGTTGAGGAACTAGGATTGGCACAGCCAACAATTTCCCAGCACCTTAAAGAATTGAAGAATGCGGGTATTATCCAGGGCACCATTGAAGGTGTACGGGTATGCTATTGCATTGAACCTAAAGCCTGGAAATTATTGAAAACAAACCTGGCAGCTTTCTTTGACTCTTATAAAGAGAACACAAACTGTTGCTAAAAAATTTACATCAATTAATCGTTAAATTGCAATATAACATGAACAACTCCGCATTTATCAACTGGGAAACGTTTAAAACGCAGCTCCAGCAAAACCCGAATCAAATTTTACAATTTGAATATGCAGAAGGTAAATGGGTAGATCCCTCCTACCATATTACAGAAATCAAACAGGCTCCTATCGTATCCGTCGATTGTGGTGGCGTAATTAACTCCTGGACTGAAATCATTGTCCAACTATGGGAACCAAGGGAAACAGAAGAAGGCCGTGCAATGCAAGCAAGTAAAGCGATGTCTATCGTGGATATCGTTGAAAAGAAATTGCCGCTTAATCCCAATGCTATTGTAAAAATTGAATTTGGCAACTCGCAGTTCGATACACGCCAAATGTATCCGGGTAATTTTACCGTGTCCGGACAAGATTTAATCGTTAACCTTACTCCAGATTATACCCAGTGCAAAGCCATTAACCGTGGAGGAAGCTGTGGCAACACGTCAGCTGGAGAAGAATGCTGCGCACCCGTTGCTAAAGCCGAACCTGTAAAGCTGGAAATGGTTAATCTGGCTGCTGATGGCCCCGTTTGTAAACCTGGTGGCGGCTGCTGCTAATCAAAACATTAAAAAATGGAAAAAATATTGGTACTCTGCACCGGCAACAGTTGCCGCAGCCAAATTGCAGAAGGATTTTTAAGACATTTCGCAGGTAGCCGAGCCGAGGTTTATAGCGCCGGTATAGAAACGCATGGCGTTAACCCTAAAGCCATTCAGGTTATGGCTGAAGCCGGCATTGATATCTCATCCCACACCTCTAATCATGTCAATGAGTATGCGGCAATAGACTTTGACTATGTAATTACGGTCTGTGATAATGCCAAAGAGAGTTGTCCATATTTTCCTTCAAGGGCTAAAAAACTACATTACAATTTCCCAGACCCGGCAAAAGCTACCGGGACGGAGGAAGAAGTTATGAATGAATTCAGAAGGGTACGTGATCTTATCAAAACATACAGTGCTGAATTTGTAGCGGAAAATCTCGATAAATAAACATACCCACTAACAAAAAAATATGTCAGCCAACAACTGCGCCCCAGCACATGAAAGGAAAAAACTGAGTTTCCTCGACCGATACCTTACCTTATGGATTTTCCTGGCGATGGCAATCGGAGTATCTATTGGATTCCTTTTCCCGTCTTCATCTGATTTTATCAATTCTTTCTCGAGCGGCACCACCAATATTCCACTTGCCATTGGCCTGATCCTGATGATGTATCCACCACTTGCCAAGGTGAAATATGAACATATGGGCAACGTATTTAAGGACACAAAGATACTGGGGACTTCCCTACTCCTGAACTGGATCATAGGGCCTATTTTAATGTTTATCCTGGCGATTGTATTTCTTCGGGGCTATCCCGAATATATGATCGGCCTTATTCTTATCGGGCTAGCCCGCTGCATTGCAATGGTCGTTGTATGGAATGAGCTAGCGGAAGGAAACCGCGAGTATGCTGCAGGACTCATCGCCCTCAATAGCATTTTTCAGGTTTTATTGTACAGTGTCTATGCTTATATCTTTATCACCGTTCTGCCTCAAGTATTTGGGATGAAAGGTCTTGATGTCAATATTTCGATCGGTCAGATTGCGGAAAGTGTCGGAATTTATTTGGGTATTCCCTTTGCAATGGGCATAATCAGCCGTTATGGCCTGATTAAGTTAAATGGAGAAGAATGGTTCCAAAGCAAATTTGTGCCGCTGATCTCTCCCATCACCTTAATCGCATTATTATTTACAATTGTAGTCATGTTCAGCCTGAAAGGTGAACTGATCGTTCAGATTCCTATGGACGTTGTCAGAATTGCGGGTCCTTTGGTGATCTATTTTGCCATTATGTTCCTGGTGAGCTTTTTTATCGGTAAACGAATGGGCGCAGATTATTCCAAAAATGCAGCCATTTCCTTTACAGCTTCTGGTAATAATTTTGAGTTAGCTATTGCAGTTGCTATTGGCGTCTTCGGCATCAACAGTGGCCAGGCATTTGCCGGCGTCATCGGTCCGCTCGTGGAAGTACCCGCATTGATTGCCTTAGTCAATGTAGCTTTCTGGTTAAGAAAGAAATATTACAAAGGCCAGGTGGTAGCCCAAGAAAATTATTTATTCCCGGAAAATTGATAAATTAGTTGATATGTTCCATTCAGCTCATTCTCGCAGGCACTGGCCTACACTCTTGCTGTCCGTACTCTTCTCCTTAAATGGCTTAGATCTCAGCGCACAGTTGTTTCATCAGGACAGCCTAAAATTAATAGCCCGACAGTTTGCCTTTACCGAAGGGCCGGCAGTGGACAAGGCCGGGGACATCTATTTTACCGACCAGCCCAATAACAAAATCTGGAAATATAGCACCAAAGGGCAACTTTCGCTTTTTAAAGATTCTGCAGGCCGCGCAAATGGATTGTACTTTAACCATCAGGGTCAGCTCCTTGCCTGTGCCGACGAAAAGAACGAAATCTGGTCAATCAGCAAAGATGGTCAGGTTACCGTCCTGCTGACAGCTATCGACGGAAGGAAACTGAATGGTCCAAATGACCTTTGGGCAGACAAGAAAGGTGGCATCTACTTTACAGACCCCTTTTATCTGCGCGATTATTGGACCCGGAAAAAGCCAGAAATAGCGGGGCAAAAAGTCTACTACCTTCCGCCAGGAAAAGCGAAAAAACCCATCGTAGTAGCTGATGATGTAAGCAAACCGAACGGCATTGTCGGCTCGCCCGATGGAAGATACCTCTATGTCGCAGATATCGAACGGAATAAAACGTACAGGTACACCATTGAATCTGACGGCAAGCTCAGCGGACAGACAGCGCTTATCGATCAGGGATCTGACGGGATGACATTGGACCATCACGGAAATATTTATCTGACAGGCAAAGGCGTTTTTATTTATAGTCCGAAAGGCCTGCTGATCGGCCATATTGAAGTAAATGAACCATGGACATCCAATGTCTGTTTTGGAGGTAAAGATCGTACGGTTTTATTTATCACCGCTTCAACAGCCATCTATAGGATCCCCATGCATACCCAGGGAGTGGATTAATACCAAAGAAAGAAAAAAACAATCACCTGATATTTCGTAACTTGCCATACACCGCAGCATTTTAAAATGGACTGTTTCCAATGTTATTTTTTTCAATTATCAGCACAGATGTCCCCTTTTGTAATGCTCGATCGTTTGATGGTAAATACTAAAATTTAAAAACGATGAAAGAATTTATGCTAATCTTCAGACTAAAGGCCAGCGCTGATTTCAAGCCTTCTCCAGCACAAATGCAGGAGCGTATGAACTGGCTGGCCAGTATCGCTGCTCAGGAAAAATTGGTGGATAAGGGAAAAACACTTTTACCGACGATCGACAGTGGACGACATATATCCGCTGATCAAGTAGTTACCGACGGCCCCTTTACCGAATTAAAGGAATACGTCAGTGGCTTTATTGTGGTGCGGACCGAAAACATTGATGAAGCTGTAGAAATTGCCAAACAGAATCCAATATTTAAAATTGGAGGAAGTATTGAAGTGCGTGAGCTCCTAAAATCCTAATTCCGTTGGAAAAGCCTACATCAACAGCTGAGTTGATACCAGGTCTGTTTCGCGACCTATATTCCAAAATGACGGCTGTATTATGCCGTCATTTTGGATTGTCCGACATCCAGCTTGCGGAAGATATTGCGAGCGATACATTTTTAAAAGCTTCGGAAGTCTGGCCGATTACCGGCATCCCAGCAAACCCACAGGCCTGGCTCTACACTGTCGCCAAAAACAAGGTAAAAGATTACTTTAAACATAAGGCTGTCTTTGAACTTAAAGTCAAAGACAATATCTTAAAGGAACTGAATAAAAAGACGCTGCCAGACGACATAGACCAACGTACCATTAGCGACAGCCAATTGGCGATGCTATTTGCCATCTGTGACCCGATAATACCCATAGCGGGACAGATTAGTTTAGCATTGCAGATCTTATGCGGATTTAGTATCCTAGAGGTCGCCCAGGCGCTGCTCACAAATAAAGAAACCATTAAGAAGCGCATATTTAGAGCAAAAACAGCCTTAAGGGATAGCAAATTTGAACTAAAAGAATTATCCGATAGCCAAATAAGCGCTCGCCTAGCCGCAGTATTGAAAACGATATATCTTCTTTTCAACGAAGGATATTATGCTCAACATGAAAATCACATCATTCGAAAAGAACTATGCATGGAGGCCATACGATTAGCTCTCCTATTGACAGCACATGAAACAACCAACCTGCCACAGACCAACGCTTTAATAGCGTTGATGTGTTACCAAAGCTCGCGGCTTGATGCCCGAATGGATAAGGATGGGGCAATCGTACTTTTTGAACAACAGGATGTGCAACAATGGGATAGCGATATGATCGATCAAGGTAATTTCTATATGGTACAGGCGACCGATACGCAGGAAACCTCCAAATACCATATCGAAGCAGCCATCGCTTATTGGCACACCGTGGTGGATAACCAATCGAAATGGGAATACATTTTAAAATTTTATAATCAGTTGATTCTGATCGAATACTCGCCTGTGACGGCCCTCAACCGGGCATTTGCCTATGCCAAGGTCTATGGGGCGGAGGCGGGTATCGAGGAAACAAAAAAGCTTAATCTCATTAAAATGTCCCATTATTTTGGATTACTGGGCTACCTCTATCGGGATCTTGACCAAGCCGAAGCAATTGATAACTACACTAAAGCGCTGAATTTAGCTTCTTCATTAACTGAACAGGATGTTTACCAAAAACAAATCCTTGCAATCCGGTGATAATCGATACCAGATCCCAAAGCAAAAGACTTGGGATCTGGGCTAAAAACAACGGTTAAGGTATCAGCTTTATTCCCTTGTTTTGACCTTAGTGTGGAAAGTCAGCCAATATCGCGTTGTAATCGGGTGAAAAATTAGGGAAGGCCGTACCTTCTATCCGATAAGTCTGGATTTTCGTTATCCCAACATATGTTCGGAAGACAGCAGTTAAATAATCCGCGATGTAGTCTTGTACCGGCGATGAACTTTGCGTTCCACCGGAAGCAATAGCCAAATAGACATCTTTATCCGCGATAAGTCCAACACGATTACCCGTGCCATCATACGTATAGGTAACACCAAAACGAACCAGTTGATCGATCCATGCTTTAAGGTGCGCAGAAATGCCGAAATTATGCATTGGCGTACTGATGACGAGCATGTCTGCCGCATTAATTCGCTCAATTAAATCATTCGCATAGGCCAATGACTTAATCGAACAATAATCTGGCGTATCTACTGGAGTATAAAATCCCTGAACCATCTCATGGGTATACAAAGGCGGAGGTGTATCAACCAGATCCCATGTGATCACGGAGATTGAGCCGTATTTTTTTCTGATACGATCGATAATTTCTTTGCCCAAATTTGTGCTATAGGAGCTGTCTGCTCTTGCACTTGATGTAATGTGTAAAATGGTCTTCATTCGTTTTAACTATTTTACGACTTAACGACCAAGAAAAACAAAAGGGGACACTCCATTCTTCGAAATAACACCCAATCCGAACATCACTCTCGTTCCGATTACCCAATTCAACCTTAACGATGTACCAATCGCGCTCTCTTCTTACATTCCATTATCCGCACTTACCTGTGCCTTATAGCGATCAATCTTTTGGTAAACTTTGTTAAAAAACATTTTCTTGTCCCGTGTTCCGGCCGTATTTAACAACCTGGAATTTTTGAGCTGATGCTGATAGAAATTGAAAGCGTGTCGACAGCTGTCTTTATCATTGGTAATGAAATAGCCCAGCATCGTATGCGGAACGAATAATGACTTTCTGTCGTTATTTCCAACAAGGACATTATTGTTTAAAATCAATAGCTCATGGTAGTACAGCTGGTACTGGTCATTGTTTGGCACACAACTTTTCTCCAGTGAAAACAGCAGTTCTTTAAGCTGCTCACAGAGCATCTTTCCGTTTTCGGCGGTCAGTAAGCCGGCCTGGGAAAAATAGATGATCTGCTGGAGTGTACTGTTAATTGTGGTATCATTCCAGATCTCTTTCACCCGGATGGACGAATAATAATCGTAAAGCTTCTGCCCCCTACTATCGATGGGTGTTTTCGACAAAAAAGATTCGAAAGACAACTCCAAACCGTCTGGACTCAATAAATTGAGCCATACATATTTTTTGAATATAGACAAAAGCCCTGTATTGATGGTATAAAAGATCGGAATATCCTTTGCCGAGTAATACAGGTAAGTCTGAAGATTGGGTTCAAACTCCGTTAACGATTTAAACGAATGCTCCAGATAATTTGAAAGATCATTAAAGGACTGGATTTCCGCTGTTTTTTTTACTAAGATGTGATCACTTTGCTGAAATAGCTTATCCAAAGAAATTGAAAAGCGATTTGCAAGCTGCACCGTCTCTCCTATTGAAAATTTGCTCTTCATTGAAATTCTGCGGTGCGCCGCATCATAACTAATATCAAGCGCGTCTGCAATCACCTCAATAAGAGATTTCGAGGGATCAATTTTTCGCTGTATTTCCTGAATCAACTTTTCCTGATACATAAGCCAACTATTTTTTTGCGATAATCACAAAAATAAAAATTTATATTATTGTTTCCCACAATTTTAACTGCGATTATCACAATAACTTTGGAAGACAATACACATTTATTTTATTAAAAGCCAGCTATGAAAACCGTATTAAATAAACAAGAGGAATTCGCAAGCCGATTCCCGATCTTGACAGACACCCGTCTATCGCCATCGCTCTTCCATGGCAACATTGAAAACTTCATCGGCATGAGTCAAATCCCTACAGGGGTCATCAGCCCCCTTAAAGTTCATGGCACTTCAGCCAACGGAAATTACCATATTCCCCTTGCCACAACTGAGGGTGCATTGGTTGCATCCTATCACCGCGGATCTAAAGCCTGTTTGCTCGCTGGCGGGATTACATCGATCTGTCTGCAAGAAGGGGTTCAGAGAAGCCCCGTATTCAAATTTGAGAACATCAAGGATTTAAGTCTTTTTGTTTCCTGGTTCCTCGCAGAGAAAGAAAACTTTCAGGAAATCGTCAAACGCACAAGCAGATTTGCTAAGTTAACCGATACCCGCATACAGATTGAAGGCAACCATTTAACCATATCCTTTGAATATTTCACTGCCGATGCGGCCGGCCAGAATATGGTTACCATCTGCACAGAGGCCATCTGCCGGTTTATGATTGACTCTTGTCCTATTAAGCCAAGTCACTGGTTTATTGAGGGAAACAGCTCGGGAGACAAAAAAGCGACCGCCGCGGCTTTCAATCATGTCAGGGGTAAAAAGGTAACAGCTGAAATAACATTACCGGCCAACATCGTGTCCGAAATCCTTAAAACTTCAGCCGAGCTGATGGATCGCTATTGGCGTACGTCCACCATGGGTGTTATCCAAAGTGGAGCTATAGGTGCACAGGGGCATTATGCCAATGGATTGGCCGCTTTGTTTTTGGCAACAGGTCAGGATGTCGCCTGTGTCGCCGAAGCGGCAACGGGTATCACGCGAATGGAGCAGAATAAAGACGGATCACTCTATGCAGCCGTGACTTTACCCAATCTTATTGTCGGCACTATCGGTGGTGGAACAGCACTTCCGACCCAAAGAGAGTGCCTGGAAATGATGGACTGTTATGGCGAAGGGAAGGCCATAAAATATGCCGAAATAGCTGCAGCCCTTGCACTCGCAGGAGAATTATCTATTGCCGCGGCCCTTTCGGCAGGTCATTTTACACAGGCACATCAAAAATTAGGCAGAAAAAAATCACTATAAAATGGAAACTAAAAAAGAAAACAGATGGAATGTGCCCAATGCACTTTCCGCCTACCGCATACTGGCATTACCCTTTATCAGCTATGCCCTTTTAACGGCAGACAGGGATCTCTTTATCCTATTGCTGTCCATCAACCTGATTAGCGATATCCTCGATGGATTAATCGCCAGGCTATTTAACCTTCAGACGGAATTTGGCGCCAAAATAGATTCGATCGCAGATATCGGAACATACCTCATGGCATTCATCGGGATGATAACATTGGAAAAAGAATTTGTAATGGCCTATAAAATCGAATTTATCCTACTTATTGCCCTGTGGATTGTTCCCCAGATCTATGCTCTTATCCGATTTAAACGCTTTCCCAGCTTCCATTTATGGTCCTATAAATTAACGGGCTATCTCCAGGGCATATTTATCTTTAGCTATTTTGTATTCGGATTTAACAGTTTTTATTTCCACCTGATGCTAACCGTAAGTTATTTGGCCTACCTGGAAGAATTGGTCCTCGTGATTATTCTCCCGAAGCTGCAATCCAATCTGAAAAGTATATTCCTTATCCAATTACAAAAAAAAGCTTGATTATGTATGTATTGATGGCGAATATAGTGTTGTTATTTTTTGGCATCGGGGCATTGGTCACAGGCTATCTCAATAAGAATAGTCAAGTTGCGCAAGCCAGAGAACGCTGGTTAAAACTGGGTTTTTACTTTCTGATTTTAATCCTTGTCTTTTTTTCCATTTATACGGACTATGTCAGACTTTTGGCTATTTGCATTGGAATAGTCGGTTTTTACGAAATTGTCAAGGCCCACCTAAATTCAGAACGACCGCTGCTATTCTTATGTCCTGTAGTGGTCCTTTATCTCGCTCTTATAGCGGCGTTTATAAACTTCGGGCATAGGGCATCGACAGAAAAGGTTTGTTTTATGTATTTTATGGTGGTGATTTTTGATGGATTCAGCCAGCTCTGCGGTCAATTATTCGGCAAAAGAAAACTTATTCCCTCGGTTAGTCCCAATAAAACTGTTGAAGGTCTAATTGGCGCTTTGGTCATTGCCACTGGCACCAGCCTTTTCCTCTTTCCATCCATCGACCTGTCCATCACGCAAACTTTAAAGACCGCCCTTTTTATTTGCTTTTCCGCATTGCTGGGCGATCTATTGGCTTCGTGGTACAAACGAAGCTGTCAAATTAAAGATTACGGCACCCTCATTCCAGGGCATGGCGGAATACTGGATCGATTTGACAGCTTTATATTCAGCGGAGCCATGTACGGACTAATTTATCTTTAAAAACAACATCATGAAAAACGATTTAGAGAACATGCTCCTATTAGGCACCCTTTTCTTGCTGCTATTCGGACTTGCTGAACTATTGTATCAACAGTTTAAGGTCAAAGCTGAGTTTACCCGAAAACTCGTCCATGTAGGTACGGGGATAATCTGCATGTCATTTCCGATTTTGATCAGCAGCCACTGGTCTGTTTTCATCCTATGCGGATTGTTCACTTTGATTTTATTGCTGTCCATCAAGTTCGATTTATTGAAATCTATCCATGCAATCGACCGAAAATCTGTCGGTAGCCTGGCCTATCCTGCGGCAGTCTATCTTTGCTTTCTCGCACAGGTATTGTTGGACAAAGGGTCTATTTTTTATTATTTGCCCTTGCTCACCTTGGCAATATGTGATCCGATGGCAGCATTATCTGGCAAAAAATGGCCTTATGGTTCTTACCGCCTATTCGGTGCGCGAAAAACACTACTAGGGTCCGCAGTGTTCTTTGTATGCGCTTTGATTACCGTGATTGTAATTGGACACTATATGCAAGAGCCAAGCCTGCACATGAGCGAAATCACCATGATATGTACCCTGGCTCTCGTCGTGACCATAGCCGAAGCATGTAGCAAAGACGGTTACGACAATATAAGCATTCCGGTCAGTAGCATGCTCAGTCTGTATATTCTATTTCCCTGATAACGAACAGTCCAGAAATCTTAATTTCGTTTGCAAAGTTATTGAATACGAATTCTTTGGCTATATTTATGCTATCATTGTTAGATCTATATGAAATCAACTCCTTTAAAAGTTATTGTTTTTTTCATTCTCACGATACAATTCTGTTTCGGCCAAACTTCTCAGGACTCGATTTTAAGCAGCAACCCTTTGAAAACTTCGCTGGATAGCTTAGTTCAACGGTCGGCAGAACACTATCTACAATCTCCGATTACCGTTGACCTATCAATCGGAATAATAACAGGCGATTTAGCACAGCAATACCATTTTCGGTTTAGGTTCCATTGCAAAAACGTTCGTCGGCATAATGCTTGCGCAGGCCGTCATCGAAAAGAAAGTAAATCTGAATGATGATATCCGAAAATATTTGCCTGGGGATTATCCAAATTTGCAGTATAAGGGGCATCCTGTTCGACTGGTAGATCTGGCAAACCATACTTCAGCCCTACCTTCGATGTCGAGAAATTATGATGATAAATATCTCGATAGCATCACCAAATTGCCCCACAAAGCATTTCGGGAGTTTTACCGTGTTTATACCGCCGACAGCATGTTCCGGGATATGCACAAATTTGTGCTTGATACGGTTCCTGGCACAAAATTCCACTACAATGGAAATGCGATGATGGTGTTGATTGCCCTATTGGAACGCGTTTATCATAAACCCTACAACGATCTGGTAACATCATATTTAACAGATCAACTGGGTATGAAGGATACAAAACCACAACTCTTAGCAAAGGATGAGCGGAGGCTCATCGCCGGTCATGACGAACGTGACAAAATCTTGCCCTTTATTCCAGACTATGGTTACAGAGCTGCTCCCTCCATGTTTTCAACACTCGGTGATATGCTCAAGTATGCATCCGCTAATCTAAAGAACAACCATGCAGCCATTGCACTAAGTCATAAAACTACGTTTACAAGGCCCGACGGTATGCACATGGGATTGGGTTGGATGATGGATAAGGAGGAAAATGGTATCTCCTACCTTATGCACACGGGGCGCGACGGTTGTGGCTTCACTGTACTATGCTACCTATACCCCGAAAAGAATACCGCTATTATCATCCTTGCAAACGATAGTAGCGGCCAGGACAGATTAGCGGAACTGAAGGATAACATCAGACGAACTTGGCTTACCGAATAGCTAGCGTCGCCGTCCGGCAACAAATTTGTGCAGTTTTGCTTTTACCTCCTTGCCGGAGCCAATAATAACAACCATAAACCCGCCAAGGATGGCCAGGGCAATGCCGCATTATTTGGCAGTCCGATGGGTATAGCCCTGTGGTCAGACCAGTATATTGTCGTCTGTGATAACGACTACAACAACCATTATTATAGTATCCGGGTTGTCAATAGCTATGGTGTAGTGACCACCATTGCTGGTGGCAACAACCCGACCAACAGCAGCAAAGACGGTATCGGAAAAGCAGCACAGTTCAATGGCGCCAATGTCATTGCAGTGTTTTTATCCGTCCGCTTTGGGTTTTCTTTTCGCCGATTATTTTATATTTTTGTACATCTTCCAGCAATAATCTAATTTAGTCGGGAACAACCATTATGCAGTTTAACTTCGCCTTTGATTCCAGTCCGTTTAAAACCCTGATCGCTTTTCATAAGATTATACCATCCTTTGAAGCAGCGGCCCTATCGCCGGTTGGCTTTCAGGCCAGCTATGCCCGATCGCTGCTGGAAGAAATCAGCAAATACCCCGAACTTATCGATGGGGTCGAAAAAGCAGAAGACCTGCTGCGCTATGAGCCTATTATCAAGGTGCTGCTGGCCGACCTGTTCCCGAGCTCACTGACACATAATGAGATCAAGGCCGTCACCATTCCCTTCCATCTCTATACGTTCAACCATACCGCAAGACTGGAAAAAATATTAGCGGATGCCGGCGATCACTATGAATTTAGCCTTCGTGATATCTCGCCCGATACCTATTATATTCTCAATTGCTGCGTTATCATCAGCCAGTATTATGGGTTTAAGGTGGATGCCATGGATGCTCCCCTCTTTT
>NZ_DKSP01000203.1:29286-32097 GCF_002472745.1 Sphingobacterium sp. UBA7253
TTTTGGATATTCCAGACAAGGATAATATCATCCATCATTACCGCGTCCTATTCAATGCCGATTTTATCGATGTCCTTCCGACAGAACGGGCACTCGATCTTACGGTTGAAGATATTACCGAACTGGTCGACAACTTTTCGGATATTGCCCTATGGAAGTCCAAATTCCCCGAGCAGAGCTGGATCCTGAAAGGTTTTTCCATTATGACGCTTTTTGATGCGACCATTGAAAATGCGGTATCCAGCTTCAAGAGCAATCTGCTGCGCGAAAAAAGCGCTGTCCAGCTGGCAGAAATAGAAAGCATTTTCCGGTCGATTTATAAAATAAATGATCTGCGCATCGGATTGACCTCCTTTGAAAAGGTCAGGAACGAGTACAACTTACGGATTGTCGAAAAACAGCTGTACAGTCATCTGCTTTACGACTCGACGATCGAGGAATGTGAAAACATGCTCTGCAGCGAGACCTTGGAGAACCTGCTCACCAAGGACGAATATTTTGTTGTACCGGATATTGACAAGCTGTCGCTGGATGATCCAAAGCAGGCCTATTTTATCAACAAGCTCAAGCAGCAACAGGTGAAGAGCTTTATTTTTGTTCCCCTCGTCGAAGGCGACAAAGTGCTGGGTCTACTGGAAATGTCCTCATCCAAGGTGCGGGAACTCAATTCGGTCAATGCCAACAAGCTCAACTTCATCTTGCCCTTTATCAAAGATAAAGTATCGAAAGCCTTTGCCGAAACTGAAAATCAGATCGAAGCGGTGATCCAAAAGGAATATACCGCTATACACCCGAGTGTTAAATGGCGGTTTCAGGAAGAAGCCATGCATTTCCTCAACGACCGCGCCTTTGGAAAAGACTATGCCCTGCAGGAAATCGTCTTTGACCATGTTTATCCGCTCTATGGGCAGATCGACGTACAGGGCTCCTCAGAATCCCGCAATCAGGCCATCCGTCAGGACCTCATCAATCAGAGCAAGGAACTGATCGCATTGTTCACGGCGGTCAACCAAACGCAGCGATTACCGCTCTTTGAGCAGAAGATCTTCGACCTGGAAAGAAACCTGACGACGCTGCAGCAAGTGCTGCTGACTGATACGGAACAGCTTATACTCGATTATTTTAACCAGGATATTCACCCTATTTTGGAGAATTTCAGGAAAAACAACAAAAATAGCGTCGCCACCGAAGCCATCGACCGCTATTTTGAGCGGATCAACCTCTCTATCGGCGGTTTTTATGAGGCCCGACAGGATTATGACAACTCCATCACGCTGATCAACAAAAAGCTAGTGGCGATCCTCGACGAAAAGCAGGTGGAAGCCCAAGAATACTTTCCTCATTATTACGAGCGCTACAAGACAGATGGTATCGAGCACAACATGTATATCGGGGCCTCCATCGCTCCCGGTCGGAATTTTGAACTCTACTACCTACGCAATTTACGGCTGTGGCAGCTGCAGGTGATGTGTGCGATGGAACGCGAGTTTAGGCAGCTCCAGCCCGCCCTTCCGCATCAGCTGGAGGTGACCTCATTGGTGTTGGTCTTTGCCACCCCCATTTCCATCCGCTTTCGCATGGACGAGAAGCAATTCGATATCGACGGCTCCTACAATGTGCGCTACGAGATTGCCAAGAAACGCATTGATAAAGCCAAGATCAAAGGCTCGGCAGAGCGCATCACACAAAAAGGCAAACTGGTTATTGTCTACTCCAATGTACATGAAGAAACAGAATACCTGGGCTACATCAACCTATTACAGCACAAAGGATTACTAGACGACAATATCGAGCAGTTTGAGGTGGAAGATCTGCAGGGACTGGTTGGCCTGAAAGCGATCCGTGTGGGATTCAATTTTCAAGATCTGCACTAAAGTAATTCCTGGTGTTCCATCAGGTAGGCCAATGCCTCACGTACGGCTTCCTCGCTGCTTTTTGGATTAAAGCCGAGTTCGGTGCGCGCTTTGCTGATGTCAAAATCCTGTTGCAGCCCCGAAAACATCGCAATATCCTTGGTGGTGATCACCGGAGCTTTCCCTTGCAGCCGTGCCGCAAATTGCATCAGGCCGGCAATCGTATAAAGTAATATTTTGGGAACAGCTGCTGGAATCTTGAGCTGAAGTTGTGGATATAGCTTTTGTGCCAGCCCGGTCGTATCACTAATACTCATGCACTTTTCATTGGCGAGGATATAGCGTTCTCCCGGTTTTCCGTGTAGGGCGGCAAGGTAGCAGCCCTCGGCGACATCTTTAACGTCTACCCAATTGAGGGCTATCCCCGTATCGACAGGAATCTGTTTGGTCAGAATAAGGCGTAGCACATCGTACGATACATTGAGGGGCAGAGCGGCTTCGCTGCCGATCATGGCACCGGGCATGACCGACACGAGTTCGATCCCCAATTCACGTGCTAGCTGAAAGGCCAGCTTTTCACCATCGTTTTTGGAATTGTAATAGGCATCCCTGCGGTCGGGGTTATAGCCACTGCTCTCCCGTGTGGGGGTATGCGTATAATCCAGTGCAGCGATGGAACTTACATAGATGATTTTTTTAACGCCTGCCGCCGCCGCGGCTTCGATGGTATTGCGGGTCCCCTGCATATTCACGTCGTAGATTTCCTTTTGCGGATCCCGGGCCCATAATTTAAAAGCTGCGCCCACGGCATAGAAGGTATCCACTCCCTGCAACGCCCGTATAAAAGAAGCCTTATCGGTGATATCTGCCGCCACAAGTTCGCAGGGCAAATCCTTTAGTGCAGCGCTATTGTCGAGATTTCGCACAGAAGCGCGTACCTGAAAACCCCGTGAAAGTA
>NZ_DKSP01000116.1:0-1226 GCF_002472745.1 Sphingobacterium sp. UBA7253
ACAGAAATCCAATCCTAAAATTTATTTAGGACAGATGTGATTAGATATAAACTTTAAATTTGATTTTGACTGATCAGAATCCTGTAGATTTTTCCAGACTTATTGGGACCAAATAACAGTTTGGCAAAATGATAGGGAACTATTCTTAAAAGGGCTTTCTCGCAAAGGCTACATACCAGGAGGAGTGCGATAGGTCATGATTTCCGTACCATTAGACTTTTTCACAATCTCCTTTGTATTTCTAAGTATTAATGTATGACTTCCAAGTTTGCTATATGATACAAAGTCTCCATCCGGAGTTTGTTTGCATATAACAAACATATGCCAGCCACCATCTGCCGGAAGGGAGATAATAACCTTTTTCCCAGACTTCAATTCATTTTCTATCGTTTGAAAAAGGCTGTCCACAGGAAAGCTAGAATCTCGGGGTAAAACAAATTTTTGAGTAAAAGTAATACCGTATAATTCTTTATTGTCAAAATCCCGGAAAGAACCATCTGCTTTGTTTTGCCATTTAATTTGTAAGCCGTAAAAATCAAAATCCACCACTTTGTAATACTTTAAGATCATTTCGATAGCAGATGGAATGCAAGACATTTGAAAGAGTTGATTGTGGTTATTTATGACAGTATCAAAAAACTCAAAATTATCGTCTTTATGTGTTTGAGCGTTCGAATGAAAAACAAAAGATGTGGACATTAACACAACTAAACTTAAGAGAACTTTTTTCATAATTTAAATTACTTTTGATTGTAAGATAAGATAATACTTCACTACAAATGAGGTGCAATGCTGTACGTCATGATTTCTGTACCGTTAGACTTTTTCACAATTTCTTTTGTATTTCGAAATATCGTTGTATGGCTGCCGTACTTGCTGTAAGAAACAAATTCGCCATCCGGAGTTTGTTTATAGACGACAAAAATGGACCAACCTGTTTCCACCTGAAGTGCGATAATTACCTTTTTCCCAGATTTCAATTCATTCTCTATCGCTTGAAAAAGACTGTCCACCGGAAAACTTTCATCCCGTGGCAAATTAAATTTCTGGGAAAAAGTAATTCCGTATAATTCCTTTTTATCAAAGTCGCGAAAAGAACCATCCGTTTTATTTTGCCATTTAATTTGCAAGTCATAAAAATTAAAATCCACCACTTTGCAATACTTTAGCACCATTTCGATCGCCGAAGGGATACCTGAAGCCGGAAAGATTTGATTGTGGTTGTT
>NZ_DKSP01000116.1:1292-3891 GCF_002472745.1 Sphingobacterium sp. UBA7253
GTTGTTGTTGTTGTTGTTGTTATTATTTGTTTGAGCCTTCGCATGAAAAATAACCGCTGTGGATATTAGCATGACTAAAATAAAGTGCATCCTTTTCATAATTAACGTATTTTTGATTAATTGACCTTCCACGTGGCAGACAAAAACTTTGATGTGCGAAAGTAACAAAATGGAACAGCTTGCTTTAAAATCTTCATTGGTTATCTGATGTTTTCTCAAATATTTTGAGATATCGTTTAAAGTTTTACAATTATAGAAAAATACATTAAAAGCAAAAATTTTAGTAGCCTTTCTGTCTCAATTTTTTGTCGATTTTTATCATTATTAAGCCGCTGTGAAGGACAAATAAGAATGCACTGTTCAGATAGTCAAAAGTGGAGTTTCCGGCTTTGTCTCCCTGTGGTAGGAAAAATACTGGGCGGGTTATAAAGGAATAAAGAGCTTTTAAATAATCCAAACTATGAGGATCAAAAACATAGATTTTTCTTATATTGGTAGTTATAAATGAAACCAAAGGAAGAAACATATCGTAGTTTCAGAATTTCTGCTCCTAAAGAGTTTGAAACAGTGTTCTCTCATTTCTATTATGCTGAAAATAAGTCTGAACATACCATAACCAAAACCCTTCTCCCTTCTTTTCAAACCATTATGGTTTTTAATTTCGGAGTTCAGGCATTTTTGGTTTCCAAGCAAAAAACAAAAATTGAAGTTGACAAATGTATCGTTTTGGGACCTATTAAATCAGCATTTGAATACAGCCTTCCCCCCGATTCCATTATCCTAGTTGCTAATTTCAAGGCTGATGCATTTTATCGTTTTTTTGGCAAAGCATTTCTATCTGATCATTTGCCTGTTCACCCAGATGAAGCTATGGAAGAAAATTGTTTTACCCGTTTATGGTTTCAATTAGATAGTATTTCCGCCACAGAAGAAAAGGTAGACCATATTCTTAATTTCTGCAAACCCTATCTTAATCAGCAGAATGCCACCTCTACGCTATTGGCTAATTTCAGATCGGATACGATGAACTCCATCAAATCCATTGCTGAAGAAGCTAGACAAAGTGAAAGAAACATCCAATTGATCCATAAAAGGCACTTTGGCTTCAGTGCAAAGGAAGTGAATCGATACCATCGTTTTGTTAAAGCCATTGAATTGATTCAGCAGACAGATTTTTCTAAAGAAAAAGTCAACTGGTTTGAAATCATCGATCAATGTGGTTATTATGATCAAAGCCAGCTTATTCACGACTTTAAACATTTCATTAATCTTTCGCCTAAGAATTACCTAAAATTCCAGCAGGATATTTGCCGGGCTAATGAATAACCCGTTTCGTTTTCTTACAATTTTTGAGGTGTTCCCTATTTTACTTTTGTACTGTTCAATCAATTAAAAGTAACGGTATGAAACATCTTATTATTTACGCCCATCCCAATCAGGAAAGTCTGAATGCTCAGTTTAAACAATCTATTGAAAACGTTCTGCAACAACAGAAGCATAAAGTAATTACCAGAGACCTGTATCAACTGGGATTTGACCCTGTATTATCATTGGAAGATATGGACGGACAACGAAAAGGCTACGTTAATGAACTTATCAGACAAGAACAGGAGTATATTTCCTGGGCAGATGTGGTCACCTTTATCTATCCGATTTGGTGGACCGGCATGCCGGCCATTATGAAAGGGTATATCGACAGGGTATTCAGCTACGGGTTTGCCTATCGTTATGATCAGGGAATACAAAAAGGATTATTAGCCGGAAAACAGGCTATAATTCTCAATACCCACGGAAAATCCCACGAAGAATATACCGCTATCGGTATGGATAAAGCATTATTACTGACATCTGATAAAGGTATCTATACGTACTGCGGTTTTCAGATCAAAGAGCATCTCTTTTTTGATAAAGCTGACCGGGCCACTCCTGAAGTCGTTGAAATGTGGCTTGCTACAATCAGTAATGTATATACGATTATGGATCCTCAACTTTCTAATCATTAAAACTGATGTATTTTGCTTATGAGGATTCATGGCTTGGGAGTAATGTAACACTTGCCCAAAACATCGAAATAGAAGGCAGAATTTTGAAGATCCTGCCTTTTTTCTGCTTATATCCTGATCAAGATCCCCTGCCCTTTTGAACAAAGTTAATTAGGCCTTTTGAACAAAACAGAACACATTGATCCGTCCTAATTTTGTCTCAGTAATAACAATTAAATGTATCCAAAATGGAAAAGAATAATTATCAGGGAGCTCAACAACAACCTATAGGTTCGGGCTTCAATGTAAAATCAACGGCTAATGATGTGATTCAAAACATCGATCTTACCGGCAAAACAGCTATCGTAACAGGCGGCAACACAGGGATTGGACTGGAAACCACAAGAATACTCGCCGCAGCCGGAGCTACCGTAATTGTCGCTGCACGTGATATCGACAAAGCAAAGAAAAATCTGGAAGGAATATCCAATATTGAAATTGCAGCAATGGATCTAATGTCTCCCGCCTCTATTGATGTTTTCGCAGAAAATTTTGTCGCTTCAGGAAGACCTTTACATTTACTCATTAACAATGCAGGTATTATGTGGGTCCCTTTG
>NZ_DKSP01000116.1:3945-7264 GCF_002472745.1 Sphingobacterium sp. UBA7253
CTGCGTAGAGATGAACGGGGTATAGAATCACAACTCGCTACCAACTATTTAGCCTTGTTTCAGCTCAGCTCCAGATTATGGCTTTCCCTTAAAAAAGCCAACGGAGCGCGAGTGGTTAATGTTTCCTCTCATGGCCACTATTTCGCACCTTTTAATTTTGATGATCCTAATTTCCTGCACAGAGAATATGAAACATTACAGGGCTATGGACAATCCAAGACCGCAGTCAATCTTTTTTCAATGGAATTGGACGCTCGAGGACAATCTGTTCATATCAGAAGTTATGCGGTTCATCCCGGTTCTATCGGCGACACAGAATTGGGCAGAGAAGTCCCATTGGAGCTATTCCACAAAATGGGGTTTGTGGATGCAGACGGTAATATGTTACCCGAAGTAGCTGCATCGCTAAAAACGATCCCACAAGGAGCTGCCACAACGGTATGGTGTGCAACAAGCCCTATGCTTGATCATATTGGCGGCGTTTATTGTGAAGACGGAGATATCGCAGTAGTCTCATCAGATATTACTGTCCAAAAAGGGGTACATCCCTATTCACTGGATGAAACTAACGCCAAAAGACTTTGGAAACTCATCGAAGAGATGACAGGTATCCGTTTCAATCCATAAATCCATTTATTACTTTCAAGCATAAAAGAGAGGCAAGATGGCCCTTCTGCCTCTCTATTTTCAGCAATGAACTTTTAAACAAAGTAAATTATGTTATTTCTTATATTTACCTCATTGATTTCTTTCATAAAAAAGCAAAAATCATGGAATACCAAGCCCGATACATCACCGAAGATATAAAGCTTTCCAGCTACGAAGACCAATTTTTTAAATCGGACATTATGTTTGACCAACATATGTTGGTCTGGTTTCTTTCCGGAGAAACCAAGATTGTACAGGCTGATGCCACCTATCTATTTGGAAAAGGGGATATCTTTTTAATTCCCAGAAACCAATTGGCTACAATAATTAATTACCCTAAAGATGGCGAACCTCACAAGACGGTAGTCATGCATTTATCATTAGAAACATTAAAAAATTTTTATGCTGGTAAGACCATAGATCCCCAAGCACAAAATTCACCGAAGATTTTTTGTTTCAATAATCATCCTCTCCTAGAAAGCTGTCTAGCTTCGCTTATCCCTTATTTTGACATGAAAGATATCCCTGAGGATATTGCTGCGATTAAAATTACCGAAGCCATCAGCATTCTCAGAACCCTGGATAAAAGGATCGATCAATTACTTGCTAATTTTGAAGAACCCGGAAAGATCAACCTAGTCGATTATATGGAGAAGAATTTTATGTTCAATCTTCCGCTGGAAAAGTTTGGTTACCTCACTGGCAGAAGCCTCACAACATTTAAACGGGATTTCAAAAAAGCATTTACCATGACCCCACAACGATGGTTAACTTATAAACGTTTGGAGCTTGCCTATTATCAACTAACAGCAAAGAAAAAAAAGCCTCTGGAAGTTTGCTATGAGGTAGGCTTTGAAAACCTTTCCCATTTTTCATTCGCCTTTAAGAAGCAGTTTGGATTTGCACCAAGTCTGCTGAAAAGTATTTCCTGACGCCAATTCAATTTGAATTAATCAAAATCCATTGCTTAATCCCTACTACGCTTTTCGAGTACTGGAACAGATCCAGTTATTTCGTAAAAATTTGTATAAAACCGTTGGAACAATATTCCCATTATTCTTTATTTTTAGACTATGAGTGATTATACTATTTCGCTTGTGCCAAGAGTGTCCAGGTACGCTTTCGCTGAAATTGCTGTAGATGATATTTTAAAGTGGTTAGTTTCGAAAGATATCGTCAAAGCTGAATTATCGGAATGCACACTGGGCAACCTTGGATATGCATTTTCTGACGGTGCTCAATACATTGTATTTGAGCCTCATTTCCTTCCACACCAACTTGATGTAAATGGTCTGGAAATAACAACTGAGCGTACTATATTTAATACCGGACAAAATGGTATCGATCGTATAGTATGCCCCAATTGTACTGGAAATATTGTAGACAATGAATGGGATCTGGATCCCTGGTACCAGGGTTTTACCGATAACTTGTTGTGTCTCCGATATGCGGCACTGAAAGTGACATCCATCAATATGTTTTCGAACCACAGTCGGGATTCAGCAATCTTGGATTTACATTTTGGAACTGGCCTGAATTGAAACCTGAATTTATAGTTGAATTGCAGGAAAAGTTAAACTGTGACCTGGTAGTTGTAGGGTCCCACATTTAGTCATCATGGAAAAAGACAACAATGAAGGAAGAAGTATCATTAGAGGAAGTGGTATGCTCCATGTCAATTGGGGTGATGAAAAAAATGGATCAGTACTATTTTTTCAGGGGGAAACGATCTTATTAGGAATTTGTAATGTTCCCTTTGCTTTATACACAACAACTCGGTTTGACAGAAATACCTTGCCAAATGAACATGTTAAACACCTTGACCAGCTTGAAAAACTATTTCTAACAGGTGATTATAGCAGTAGAAGGGTAAAAGAAAACAGTCCATATGATATCCCGTTATGGATAAATGACCTTGAAAATATAAGTTTGTTGTATTTGGATCATTTTGATTTAATTGGTTTGACCAACCTAAGGATAAAAAACCTAAAAACACTGGTTCTTAAAAATGCTCATATTATTGATATTCCAAACCTTCTAATTGAGCTATTAACTTACAAAAACCTAACTCATATTGCTTATGATGCGTCTTGTATTCCATTAATCGACCAATTAAGAAAGCATCATGCTGGAGGGATTACTTTTGAGCTCTTAGATGGTTCGAGCTAAATTTATCCACCAATCTAAAAAGTGACGCTGCAAATTTGATTGCAAATGACTGATAAGCTCGATCTCTTTTTAAATGAGAAAATAAGTTAAAAAAACGCTAAGAGTTATGATCTGGGATAGCACCAAAAGTAAGACAGAAAATTTCTTAGCGATTTTTTAAAAGTTCTATTTGAAGAAGCGTATTAAGATTCTTATTAGCTACTACAATCTATTTTTTATACTTTTATCGTTAGGATTTAGAGAAATAACCGTTCACTTTCAAAGATGAAAAGGATCACGAATTCAATCACATCTTCTCATTATATACAGAGTTTTGCATTTGACCAGGTTGAGACCTATTCCCTCCAGCGCGGAGAGGAATACAATGCGGTGATCCAAATGCTAAAACCAGAACGTAATGGGTTAAAAGTGAGAAAGGAGAAACGAAACAATCTGACCGAAATCGAAGAAATTCGACTGAGCGAATTGGACAAGCTATTAGGTGTAACACAATATTTAATTG
>NZ_DKSP01000134.1:0-39491 GCF_002472745.1 Sphingobacterium sp. UBA7253
TTCACTAATTCGCGGTCGATAAGAGATAAAATCTGACTAAAAACCTTTAACTTTATCCTGGCGGTGGGTTATAATTTTGCAATTTAAATATAGCAACTTTGCTATATCCAAACACCGCCACTTTTTAAACGTTTAGGACGCAAGTGATAATAATTAAACCTATATCTATTATAAGACAAGGTATTTAAGTAAGAGGTTGTTTGAACATTACTTGTATTTAAAAAATCGCTCAGGTAAATAGATACCGATAAATTCCCAAACGACTTTCTAGCTCCAAGATCAAAAAGGGTAAGATTTCTGAAATTTTCTTGCGAAATAGTTTTTGAATTGCTGACAAACTTCAGTGTAGAATAAACAAACATGTACTTTCAGCAATCATAATTCAGATTCAGGATGGAGTTGAAATTAAAATTGCGTATATCATTATTGTTACCCGCCACCTTTGCCTCATAATCGTAAAGGTTAAAGGTAGCAGAGAGTACGATATCGAGTTTCTTTTTAAAGGCACTGTTTCTGGTAGAGGCCGTAGCATACCACCTTTCATAGGAACCATAATTGATATAGGTGCTTCTCTGGAGGATTTTATCTTCCTCCGGTATCTGCACTATAAATTTGGCAAAAGCATCAGTAGCTTTGTTATACCCCAGGGAAAAAATATGTCTTGCTTTATTCGAGTACATCAGTTCAACATTATTACGCAGGGAAGGAAGCAGGAACGGATCATTTTCGGTGTAATAGTTTTCATTCTGATAGATCCTTCCGGGAAACAGCATTTCCATAGAGGGCCTTTGTATCTTCCTTGAAGCTGCACCAGAAAGCACATTATTTTTATTTATGGTATAAACCGCCGAAACAGATGGGAAGAGCTTTAAATAAGTTGTTTCCAGCGTCTCGAAACTCAATTTTTCCCGTGTACGGTACTGGGTATTCTCAGCTCTAATGCCTAGATTCATATTGAACCGCTTTCCAATATTTGTATTCAACGTACCATAAGCGGCGAGATAAGTTTCTTTGTAATCGTATGCTAAATTCACAGAACCTTGTCCGCTCCCGTATATCTCATAAAAGGGATTGCTGTTAAGCTTGGAATAGCTGTGCATGCCTCCCAGAGAAAGGCGGCTTTGCTTGCCGAACTTATGGATATAATCCAACTTCTCCGAAATATTAAAGAAGTCCTGGGGTATACGGTTATTCGATACTTGTGGCTCCATGCCAACGCCTACAGTACTGATGCGGTCCTTGTTCTTTTTCTCAAATTGATTATAGTCGATATTGAATACTAAAATCCGATTCCCCGAATTGTCGAACTTGTGCTGAATAAAGACATTCCCAAAATTATAAAAGTATTTGTCATCAGATCTGATCTCGTTTTCCGTATTCCTATCCGAAGAGGAAAAGATCGTCCTGGAATTACTGTTCGCATCCCCGTTAACAGTTGAAACGAATCCATTAAAGCTTAGAAGCGTTCGTTTTGAAAGATCATAATCTGTGCCGATGCCGCCGCCTATGACCATATATTTCCGGTGATATTCGATTGTACTGGTTGATTGATCAGGAGCATTGCCAATCTCATATTCAGTATCCCTCCTATTATAACTTCGATTGAGAAAAGGCGAAATTCGCAGCGCGAAATTCCGTCTGCGATAGTTTAATGCTCCATTAAAAACAGTTGTATTGTCAGGTCCTTGCTCGGTACTTAGATTGGCCATACCGAAAAGCCCTTCGAAAGACATGCGCTTCAGATTGATATTAATGATTCCGCCTAATGTATTGGCACTATACTCACTTCCAGGATTGGTAATGATCTCGATACTCTCCAAATTTTCTGCCGGGTTGGATCTGAGTTCAGCGAGGATCATTTCTTTTGGCAGGTCTGTTTTCCTGTTATTAATATAAATTGTGGTTCCTTCTTTTCCTATAATGCTAAAGGATTCGTCCTTTTGGTTAAAATCTATTAAGGGGGCATTTTTGACCGCATCGAGCGCAGAGCTTCCTTTAATAAATCGTCTACTAGGGGTAAATACAAATCTATCAGCCAGGTGCTCAACTCTATGCTGATCTTTGTCAATATTGACAGTATCGATCGAGGTATAGTTATCAACTTTTAAAATATGCAGGCCCTTATCCTGCACAGTGAGTGTATCGGAGACATTGCCCATGTAAGAAGCCGCTATAAATTTATAGGAAGGCAACATGCCAAACGCAAAGCTGCCAGTAGAGTCTGAGTTTATGATTTTCAGCTTCTCTTTTGAAACAGAAAAGATAGTAACGGTCGAATAAGGCAGCCTGTTGTTCGCATGATCGACAGTCTGTCCTTTGATTACCTGACTGAAAGCTTGATTGTTACTAAAAAAAAATAGTGATGGTATTGATACTAAAATTATGGCACTGAAATTCATTTGCTCTTTCGCTATATCTCTCTAAATGGTTAGTGATGCTATTAATTAAAACAAAAAAGTAAGCACCCTCTAAGTAAGGAATAATCCTTATGATTATCAAGTAAAATTAAAAATTACTTTAATAGAAAGTAATCCTAAAGATCTATTCAAGAGATACCTAAACTGATTAATAGCCCATATTCTGTTTGGAAGTACTTGGTTCAGCCATCATACTTAATTTTCGGGAAAGAGTTGGGTACAGCATAAACACCGGATATCAGCGCATAAACCCATGATACCCCCATCTTGCAGCCTTATAGTAGGGTTCATCGTTCAGTATGGCATTACTCCTGACAATATAACGGGTATAATGTTCATGGAAGCCTGATGGGATAATCGACAATAGTAAATTCAAAATAAGCAAGGAGCTACTCTATTGTACTTTTCAAGACATCCCAGTCTGAATAATTTTTTTCTTTATACGGAAACACGAAAACATTATATCAACCTGAAAATCACACAATTGTCTTAAACCTCTATTTACCACAGTCAAATCCCTAACATTTAAAATGCCTAATACCCATAAATGCTTACCGGTACAAAATTACAGGTCCCATTCGGTGACCAACCTGATGAAGGTGGCGAAAATAAGCCATGATGGCGCTTATAGGAAATTAATCCTGATCCCAGCGGGATCACAAAGAAAAGCTATTAGGATTCGAAAGAAAGGTTGGCCGGGTTTACTCTAAATTTGGAAATGGTAATCGGTAATCAATCGCCATCATTTTTCCATTGATTTCCACTGCTTGCTTTTCCTCCATTGATAGATAGTATCTTTTGAACTCCTCGAAATCTTTTTTGTCAATATAAACGCTATACATTGTATTTTCATCGTCACCTCGTTTAACTGTTGTAGTAGAATTTAAATCAGGAAACCCGGAAAGCCAAGGTCGCTTATTAGGCGCATATGCATAATCCCAAAATATTACTTCAATTTTGTTTGGCAACCATTCTTTTGCAGACTTACTCTTATATTTTTTGATGTTGTCGTAAACAGCCAAGAATTGTTTAGGTGTCGCTTTTCTGTCTTCGCCTTTTGTTCCAATATTGCCATATACACGAATCATTTTAATTGAGTCAATGTTCAAAATTAACTCATTTGATGGCTGATCCGTCCAAGAGCTCACTTCAATGTATTCGGGTAATTTGTACATGCTGTCTGCAATGTTTAATGACTTAATTACATATTCTAATTCGGATTTTCCCAATGTTACTTCATAGATTTTCAACTGCTTATTTTCAATTTTCTTATAAATGATTTGTCCATTTTCATAAAGTGCAAATGAAGGAATGTCAGAACCCATAACCATTGCCCAAGGGTTTGTCTCTGTGAGCACAATCAATGGCTTCCCATAGGTACTGTCAAATTGTTGTCCCTGAACAACAATTGAAAAAAAGATGAGTATTAAAAAAAGTGTGCTTTGTTTCATTCTTTTTGCAATTAACGTTAAATTAGCATTGTCTTAAGGATTATCTCCTAATTGTTTTTGTCCTTATCAATTTATGAATAGTTTCGGGGGAAATAACCGGTAATACCCGAATATAAGTAATTCAATTTCTAAATCTATTCCCCCGATTAAAAATCACTATTTTCATTGATTTTTTAACAGATCTAATTTGATAGTTTTGTTATGCACATTAAATAGCACAACGGATGAAAAATTTTGTTTTACTACTTTTAACCTTCTTAAGTATACCTACTCATGCCCAAGATAAATTAGCTTCAACGGATTTGGTGTATCCTGATTTAATTCCGACACTCATGCAGAACAGCTTATTTGGCTACTGTGACAAATCACTAAACGTTAAAATAAAGGCACTTTTTGAAAAAGCAGAACTATTCGAAGCTGATTACAATTTCCAACTTTTCCATGTAAATAATCCCGAGATCATTAAATATGGAACAGAAGACTATGCTTGGGTACTATTCAATGGCGAACGCTACCGTATCGATAAAAAGGGAACACGAGTATATAAATACAATGCCGCCGATTTTAAAACAGGTGAAACAACAATTTATCTGTACAAAAATTCAACTGTTTATTATAGCGACAGCATAGATCAAAACACACTCTTTCAACATATCAAAGACAACCAGAGCGGAAAACAAATATTTCCGGAAGAGCAATCCATTCAGGAATTTCGCATAAAAAATAAGGCGTTGATTGAGGAAGGAGTTAAATTGATTTTCCGCCCCAAAAGAAAAGAAATACCTTACGTAGATTTTACCAGTGAGCACACTTTGTTGAAGGGAATAAAAAATAGTGAGACCAATCAAATCATTGTAAAAGCAAAGTATGCAAATATTGAGGAGCTTTATAATAATCCATTACGTGAACAGCAGTATCCGCTGTTTATTGGCTATCGCGGTGACCTCGACAAGGAAATATATGTCGGTCTGAATGGAACCGAGTACTCCATCAAAGACTAGTGTAAAAATCTTTAGTTTCCAAGTTACAATCTGGTAAAGTACAATTGAAGCGATCATTTCACTAACTTTGTTAAATAGATAGATCGGTCATTTACAAAACAGTTACCTATTGATGATAGAAAAACTCCTCTTCGAAATGAATACTTATGCTGCGCTTAGCCCAGCTACGACAGAAATTTTGAAAACTATCTTTCAGGTGAAGCAGTTCAAAAAAAATGAACATATTCTACGTGCTGGAGAATATGCTAAGTACTATTATTTTATATGCAAAGGATTATTAGGTTATTATAAATCAAACGCTGATGGCAATATTATCTACAAAATGTTTTTTGAAGAAAATAGCTTTTGTGCTTCCACCGCCGCCATCATTGAAGAAACACCGAGCACCTTCAACATCATTGCGCTCGAAGATGTGGAGTTAATTCAATATTCAGCCAAGGCTTTCCGTGAGCTTGTCCGCACAAAGCATGATTTGGCGCTCTTTCAGATAGCCTACCTGGAAAAGAATTGGGTGGTCAAAAAAGAACCACTTGAAATCGAGCTCAAGTGGGAATCTGCAAAGGAACGTTATCTTGAACTTCATAAGAATCAGGTGCTTTTCAAACGCCTCAAGCAGCGTCATATCGCCTCCTATCTTGGTGTAACTCCCACGCAATTAAGTCGCATCCGTAAGGAATTAAAAGAATAATTCCATCAACATGTGTATACGTTTTTAAAGATTATACTGTTGAATTTTGCCTTATAGAGACAAAATTTTAAGCTATGAAAACAGTATGCACACTCCTATTTTCTGCCCTTAGCCTACCACTGGCTGCACAAAAAGTCGTTAAGACAAAAATCCATAGTGCCAAAATGGACAAAAACATTGAAACCATTATAATTACGCCCGACATGCAAGACGGGATCAATTATAAAACAGTTTATATTCTCCATGGTTATAGCGGCACCCCCACCCGTACCGTACAAGAAAACATTCCGGACTTAATCCAAAAAGCAAAAACATTTCAGACGATCTATGTACTACCAGATGGAAATTTCAATTCTTGGTACGTAGATAGTCCTATCGATCCACATGCACAATACACCACTTTTATAGGAAATGAACTAGTAAGTTACATCGATCATCACTACCCGACGCAACAAAACCGAAATGCGCGCGGAATACTGGGCTGGAGCATGGGTGGCTACGGAGCATTGCACATCGGCATAGCCTATCCACAAACATTTTCGATCGTCGGAAGTTCATGCGGTGCTCTTGATTTCGACCGCTTCGGACAAGCTTACCTGCAATATCAGGTAGACAAGGTATTGGGCGACTATAAAAATCTGAACGATGTAGACCGCATCTACAGCAACGAAGATAAAATGAAGCACAATAAACAACGCTATATCCTCGATTGTGGAACTGAAGACCTGCAAATGCTGGAAATGAACCGTACATTCCACAAGCATCTGACCGACAAAAATATCGAGCATCTTTACATCGAATCAAAAGGAGGACACGATACTGCTTATTGGAGCAAATCACTATCACAACAGTTGGCTTTATTTCAAAACTACTTTCAACATGAAGGACTATAAATCGACACTCTATGTTGCTGCAGGCGCATGTAGTTATGGACTGCTCGCAACAATTGTGAAATATGCAAACCATTTAGGGATACACACAAGTTTGTTGACCTTTCTGCAGTTTATGTTTGGTTTTCTCTTTTTGTTGTCCTTTAATCTGTTGTCAAAGCGTAATGCAGACGAACATAACACCATCAAATTTTCATCAAAAATTAAACTGATGGTCTGGGGCATTTCCCTTGGTCTAACAACAACACTTTACTATCTTTCCATCCAATATATCCCCGTATCCGCTGGAATTATTTTACTGATGCAATCCATTTGGATAAGTTTGGTTGCAGAAGCAGTCCTGTTGAAAAAGTTTCCGTCAAAAGGCAAGATAACAGGAGTTACTATTGTTTTGCTCGGAACGACCTTAGCAACCAATCTCTTCCAAAACAATAATAATCTTGATTACAAAGGAATAATACTGGGTTTCGGAGCGGGAATAAGTTATGCGTTGGCAATTTATGCTTCAAGCACAGTGGAAAAAGACTTACCGAGTCCAGTACGTAGCCAATTCTTGGTCTTAGGCGGACTGCTGCTCATCGTAGCATTTTGGAACATTGATATTATTCGGTATATGCAACCTAATGCATTGCCCTGGGGATTATTGATTGCCATTTTTGGAACTATTCTTCCCCCCTTACTATTTACAAAAGGAATCCCAAAAACCGGAATAGCGATGGGAAATATTATTTCAAGTCTGGAGATCCCTGTTTCAACCTTATCTGCCATGTTGGTTCTACAGGAAGTTGTTTCAGGGTTCCAATGGTTTGGCATACTCCTGATTTTAATGGCTGTCATTATAATTAATGTTGGTAAGCCGTAGTAGTCAACCAATGATTAAATCTATTATATTGCCATAAGATCAGTCCCCATACTGGAACTATAGTTGCAGCCATGTGGAGCATTTCAAATATATTGGATGCTCCGCCTGCTTGGATCAGAAAGAACGAAAACAATAGGCTAATAGCGGCGGGCAATAAAACAAAGGATAGTGCCCGTGCAAGCCTACTGGTTCTGAATTGCTTATTTAGATTTAGAAAAATAGATATCGTACCAATCGCAATACAGAGTGCCACGAATGAAAGCAACAATTCTGTAAAAAAGGGCATGTAGCAACGTGCTCTTTTTGCAGCCTCATTATTTGCCTGAAGTATGGCTGTAAGGACAAAGGTCGTCAATACACTAAACCCTATAATTCGCAGGAAAATAAAACTTAGCTTCCTTTTCATCAGCACACTATTTTAAAATAAATAAAACCGCGAATAGGCCTGAACTTCTCGCTCCCTCCTATTTTCCTTTAATACATTTCGACCAGTTCCTGCGGAGAGCAGCAATCCCAAAACTGATTTCAACGCCGACCTTTTACAAGTTACAGCTGATAAATCCCTTTAACCATCAAGCTTTAAGTAAAAACAATAATCTTCTTTAAAGATGCGAATTAATCCGTTAAGATAAATGCCAAAGCAATATTGGACGTGGTATTGACGATATTGGTCGGTTGGAGCTTAATATTTGTCGACGTGCTGCACCTAATTATTTTTTTACTTTTTTTACTAAGGTTTATCCTCCCTGTTACGTATCTATCTAAAATTATATACCATGAGATTGACTGATGATATCAAACAACTAATCATAAAGTATATCGGCGACAACTTAACGTCCGATGAAAAGACCGATTTAAAGTTATGGTTGGATGAATCAGCAGAACATCGTGTTTTTTTTGAAGACCTCCTGGATAACCATGATTTGATAAACGACTTGAATCAATGGAGCGAGCTTCAGGCTTCAGATACAATGGATTGGAACGAAAGGTTAAAAGCAAAGACCCTAGAAACTATTCGGACCTCTGCCGTTAAACCATCTCCTATCAGAAATATAAAACACCTGCTTCCCTACGCAGCAGCTTTAATAAGCATAATCTTAGGAGGTTTGATGTATTTCATGGTTAGAAAACAAGTTGCACCGGTCAGTAATCGAATCGTCTTAAATGACGTAGAAGCACAGAGCAACCAGGCAGAAATACGGCTTTCGAACGGCAAAGTGCTCCAGGTATCGAGTCAGAAAGGAGCCTTGGTTTCAGGAGAAAATTTAACCTACGAAGACGGTACTATCCTTCAAAACGCCTCTTTAAAAGGAGATCTGATGGCCACGGTCAACACCCCTGCTGGCACGATGCTGCAACTCCAACTGGAAGATGGATCGGAGATTACGCTCAATGCAAAAACAACACTTAAATACCCGCTTCGTTTTGCAAAAAACAAACGTGTTGTTGAAGTGGACGGTGAAGCCTATTTTAAAATTGCAAAAAATAAAAAGGTACCCTTCCATGTTCTTTCCAACGGGCAACAAATTGAAGTCACGGGCACTGAATTCAACGTAAATACCTATTCAAAATCCCAAAGTAGTACAACGCTTATAGAGGGGAGTATCAATCTATCGGCGCAAGGGCAAACGTTACAGCTCAAGCCCAATCAGCAAGCGCTCTTAGCTTCGGGTCAACTATCTAAAAAAGTGGTCGATCCCGCTAATTACATCGCATGGCTCGACAATAAATTCTATTTTAATGAAACGGACCTCCATACTGCTCTACAACTGATCGGCCAATGGTATGACCTGCAAATCATCTACACGCAACCGATAAAAGAAACACTTTTATATGGCGAAATTAAACGCACGAAAAGTCTCGCGGCAGTCCTAAAGATCCTGGAGCGTAGCCATATTAAATTTGACTTGATCCAAGAAAATGGAGTTCGTAAACTCTTTGTTTCAAACTAACCAATTATCCATGAAATAACCCAAAAACAACAATTATGAGAAAACCAACCTAACGAGACCAAACGAGATACTAAAAAAGCCGACCAATGCTACGAACATTAATCGGCCATAATAGCGATCTCCATTTTTGACCGATTTACCCAATCAGTTTAATAATAGATTATATCCCTAATTCAACAAATTTATGAATTTTAATTTTCTTGTTCATAGAAATCGAATTGCTGTGAACATACCCAAGCAATGGAAGACCAAAATGAAGCTTAGTGCCTTTTTTACCCTTGCATGTGTTGTTAAGCTGTCTGCAGCTAGCTACGCACAATCAATTACTATTAACGCCAAAAAAATGTCTTTGGTGCAGGTATTACGTACCATCCAAAAACAGAGTGGCGTCCCCTTTCTGTTGAATGGTAAAGAACTTGCCGACATTAAAATTGAGGCGCAGGTTCGTAATATGCCTTTAGAAAAAGCCATACAGCTTCTCTTAAAAGACCAACCTGTCGATTGGAGTTTTCAGGACAATATGCTTGTCGTAACGAAGTTAAAAACAAATTATCCGACTTATGAGCTTCCAAATAACTACACGTTAGTACAACAAACCCGCACATTCAAAGGAAATGTTCACGATAGCAAAGGAACAATGCTTCAGGGCGCGACGATTATAATAAAAGGTTCGACAAGGGCAACCACGACAGATGAAAGTGGTAACTTTCAGATCGAAGCAAATAATAATGCCGTACTCGTGATTAAAATGATCGGCTACCAAACCAAAGAAATCCCATTATCCAACCAGCTTTACCTGAATATTGAACTTAGCCAACAGGTCGATGCTTTGGAAGAAGTCGTCGTCGTAGGCTACGGTACGACAAAAAAGAAAGAATTAATCGGTTCGGTTTCCCAAGTTGATGGGAAACAACTAGCCAAACGCTCCGTTCCCCAGCTTGCGCAAGCCCTCACAGGTCAAATGCCCGGTGTGACCGTCATACAGCGATCTGGTCAGCCTGGTGCAGCAAACAATACCATACAGATCCGTGGTGTGGGTTCGTTCGGTGCAAGTACCGACGCGCTTATTTTAGTCGACGGTATACCCACCAATTCCTTCAATGATATCGATCCAAATGATGTTGCATCTATCTCGGTACTGAAAGACGCTTCCTCCGCTGCGATATATGGAGCTAGAGCCGCCAACGGTGTTATTCTGGTTACAACAAAAACCGGGGCAACAGGTGGAAAATTAACGGTCAATTACAATGGCTATTACGGTATCCAGAAACCAACAGCGTTCCCCGAATTTGTAAACTCTTGGGAGTACGCTTCCTTGCTCAATGAAACCACAAGTGGCGGCGGAGGCTACACCGCAGAGGAGATCCAAAAATTTAAAGATGGCTCGGATCCCGATAACTACCCAAATAGGAATTACTTGACCAGTTCATTCAAGTCCCAAGCGGCGCAAACAGGCCACAACTTAAATATATCCAATACCACAGATAAAATACAATACACCTTATCTGCGGGCTTTCTCAATCAAAAAGGTATTGTCATCAAAAACAATTTTGACAAATACAATGTCCGCCTCAATCTCATATCAAACCTCAATGACAAGCTCAAATTAACGACGCGGGTAGCAGCAATTCAGACCGAAACAGACGAACCCGCAGCACCGGCAACGCTTGACTTCTCCAGCATGACGGATATCATTTCTCAGGTGATTCGCTATCCCGCCATATACCCGATCCGCCTGAGCAACGGCGACTGGGGCGCAGGGAATAACCTGAAGGGGACACCTGTATCTTTCCTGGAGAGCGAATCTTTCTACAAAGAAAAAGTATCCAATATCTCCGGAAACGCAAGACTCGACTGGAAACCGATTTCAGATCTGACCTTGTCCGCTATTGGGGGCTATACGCAGACGAATGGCCGCACAAAACTTTTTAGAGCATCACAACGGATCAACAATTCCATTACGCTCGGACCTTCTAGCCTCAATCAAACTGCTCCTTATGAAACGTATAAAACGTTTCAGGCCTTAGCAGACTATAATAAAACGATCGGGGAACATTCCCTGAAAATATTGGGCGGTTATTCTTTCGAGAAAGGCTACAGCGAAGGTTTAAGCGCTTACCGCCAGAATTTTCCCAGCAATGATCTTACCGAGTTAAATGTAGGTTCACCAGATGGACAACAAAATACTGGTACAGCTACTGAGTGGGCATTGGAATCGTTATTTGCACGCATACAATATAACTATGCCAAGAAATACCTGGTCGAAGGTGTTGTTCGATACGATGGATCTTCCCGTTTTCCAACCGATAAAAAGTATGCCACTTTTCCTTCAATTGCAGTAGGTTGGCTACTGAGTGAAGAATCGTTTATAAAGGACCACTATAGCTGGATAGACGAATTGAAAATCAAAGGATCTTATGGAGTTCTCGGTAACCAAAATATTGTCAATAATGTCCAACAGCGCGTTGTCTCTAACTACCCATACCAGGATGTTTTAAATCCTGGTTACAATTACCCCTTTGGAAACACTATTTCTCCAGGGGTCGCCCGAACAACAATTGTTGACCCTATGCTACGCTGGGAATCGACCCGAACGGCAGATGCGGGCGTAGAAGTGGCTTTATTTAAAAATTTACTGACCTTCAGCAGTACCTATTATAACCGATATACTTACGATATTTTGGTGAGCCCAGGTTCTAGTGTTTCCAAAATTTTGGGTTTTGAAGTAGGTGTACAAAATTCTGGAAAACTTCGAAATACAGGATGGGAATTTACACTAGGGCATCAAAAAAAATTAAATGATTTTTCTTACAACGTAAATCTGAACTTCTCTACGGTCAAAAATAGGGTCGTCGATTTGGGTGTCGGCAATATCAATCAACCGAATGGCTTAGTGGGAAATGGTTCAACCCTATTTATCGGTTACCCGATTCAAGCCTACTACGGCTACCAGGCCGATGGCTTGTTTATTGATGCAGCCGATATTGCAAGCTATACCAATCAAACCAGCATCAACCCCAAACCGCAACCAGGCGATATCCGCTACAAGGACATCAGTGGCCCCGACGGTGTACCTGATGGAAAAGTAGACGCTACGTACGACCGAACTGTAATTGGATCACGCATCCCCAAATACACCTACGGGATGAATATCGGAATGAACTACAAAGGGTTTGACTTAGGAATACTTCTTCAAGGTGTAAGCGGTGTCAAAGGCTTATTGGACAATTATGCTGGATTTGCGTTGACACAAAACGGCAATATCCAACGCTGGCAAGCTGATGGCAGATGGACTGCAGCCAATCCCGATCGAAATGCCATATACCCAAGAATTGAACAATTGCCGAATACTGGCACACCAAATACCCTGCTATCGGACTACTGGTTACTGGACGCAAGCTATCTGCGGCTCAAGAACATCCAATTGGGTTATACCATTCCTAAGCACATCCTTAACAAATGGAAATTGTCGGGTCTAAGGGTTTACGCAAATGCCGAAAACCTATTCACGAAAAGCAACTATAGAAAAGGATGGGATCCCGAAATCAATTCAAGCGGAGCCTACTACCCTATTATGCGCAATTTTACATTTGGGGTTAACCTTAGTTTTTAACCAATCGATAAAAAACCATGATACACATCTCATATAAACCTATAAAATTGGCCTTATGCATTCTTTTTGCATCAAGCCTGAGTACCAGTTGTAAAAAGCAACTGGAAACCAATCCACTGGATAAATTTGCCAACGAAACCTTTTGGACAAACGAAACGAATGCTCGAGCAGCGCTGACAGGATTATACAAAGCAGAAATACAAATGAACTCCCTCGCCGAATTCAGCCCTACAGATTGGTGGTCCTATAACGGTCTGCTTTACCTGGAGTTTGCTTCGGACAACGCCTACGATAGACGTGGTGATAATTCGGTTTTCAACAAACTATCCGATGGTACATTAACGAGCAATAATAGCAACTTAGACAATTATTGGATGTATACCTACAAGAAAATCGCCCGTGTAAATTATTTTCTTGAAAATATAGATAAAACTCCTATTTCAGCAGATCTACTCGCACGATTTAAAGCAGAAGCCCGGTTTATTCGTGCTTGCCAATATTTCTACCTGTCCCAATACTGGGGTGATGCCCCTTTAGTTACCAAAACTTTAACGCCCAGTGAAGCGAATCAGGTTTCCAAAGCGAAAAAACAGGAATTGGTTACATTTGTCGCGCGTGAATTGCAGGAAGCGGCAAACGACTTACCTAGTTATGGCAAATTGACTACCGCAGAAAGGGGCCGCGCAAGCAAACAGGCAGCCCTCGCTTTCCTTGGACGCATCCAACTGGCAGAAAAATCTTACGCCGACGCTATCAAAAGCTATGAGCAGATCATCAATGCCAATGAAAATAACATAGATCCTAACTATTCAGGATTATTTAATGGAACCAACGAAACGAGCAAAGAGATTATTTTTGCCACGCAGTACTTGGTTGATCTTGCCGGAAACGGTATGTTTCAGCACAATTTTCCGGCAATCGCAGGCGGCTGGCATCTTCACTGTCCGCTCGGTAGTCTTGTAGAAAGCTATGGTTTCACCGATGGAACGGCATTTTCGTACGATGATGCGCGCTATAATGCGCAAGACATCAGCAAAAACCAGGATCCGCGTTTAGCCTTCACCGTGATAACGAATGGTGATCGTTTCAAAAACCTTAAATATACTTCTCACCCCGATTCCACCCTATCTATCGACCAATTGACAACAACAAAACAGGCCACTCGTACGGGCTACGGATTACGCAAGTTCAACGACGAAGGGTTTAGTGGAAACTTACAAAACTCTGGAGCCGACGTTCCTATTGTACGCTACGCCGAAGTTCTCCTGAGTTACCTTGAAGCCAAACTCGAAAATGGAGATCCTATTACCAGCGACTTACTCGACAAAACCATCAACGCTGTCAGAAAAAGAAGCAGCGTTAATATGCCAGCCATTAACGTCCAAAGTAGTACCTCCTTGCGCACGACGTTACGCAACGAAAGACGTGTGGAACTCGCATTGGAAGGACTTCGTTATTGGGATTTACTACGTTGGGGTATCGCAAAGGATGTACTGAAAGGTGACTTTTATGGCGCCCCATTTCCAAATGCGAAAAATCTTCGAATAAAATCCGGTGGAAGTAAAGACCCTTATAGCCGATGGTATGTGACCAGCAAATCCTTCCGGGTTGGCCAAGATGAACATTGGCCGATTCCGCAAAATGAAGTTAATATCAATCCAAATTTAAAATAGTATCTTGGGTATCGTCAATTGTCAAACGATACCCTTTAAACAAAAATTAACGTATATGAAGAAGCCACTATCCCTAACGTTATTACTCTCCTCGAGCCTTTTCGCAGCGCTCCCCACAGTTAGTTTTGCCCAAAAGGCTAGTAAACCAAATGTGATCTATATTTATGCAGACGACCTTGGTTTTGGTGATTTAAGCAGCTATGGTGCCAAACAAATCGAAACCCCCAACCTGGATAAGCTCGCCCAAAGCGGCGTACGATTTACCAATGCTCATAGTACTTCGGCAACTTGTACCCCTTCCCGTTTTGCATTGATGACCGGAACGTATCCCTGGCGTCAGGAAGGTACAGGCATTCTGCCCGGAGATGCCAAACTAATCGTTCCAACAGATAAAATCACCTTACCCAAAGTATTTAAACATGCGGGCTACGCTACCGCCATTGTTGGCAAATGGCATATGGGACTCGGAAATCAGGTCCAAAAAGACTGGAACGCACCCATCAAACCCGGGCCTAATGATGTAGGTTTTGACTATTCATTCATTTTTCCTGCAACAGCAGATCGCGTCCCAACGGTGTTCCTTGAAAATGATCAGGTCGTCGCTGCAGAGGCCAATGACCCAATCCTGGTCGACTATGAAAAGAAAATAGGTAACGACCCCACAGGAAAAGAGCATCCCGAACTGCTCAAAATGCATTCTTCACCTGGCCAGGGACATAATCAAACTATTGTCAACGGTATCGGAAGAATCGGTTACATGAGCGGTGGAACACGTGCAAGATGGGTAGACGAAGAAGTTTCTACAACATTTCTTCACAAGGCCCAGGACTTTATTTCGCAACATCAAAACAAACCCTTCTTTCTCTACTTCTGCTTGACAGAACCACACGTCCCTCGCATGCCAGCAACACAATTTAAAGGTAAAAGCAAACTCGGCTACCGCGGCGATGCAATCCTTCAATTGGATTGGACCGTCGGACAAATTCAACAGCAATTGCAACTTTTGGGACTTGACAAAAACACGATTATAATTTTCAGCAGCGACAACGGCCCCGTTCTCGACGACGGGTATATGGATGGCGCTGTGGCCCAGCAAAATGGCCATTTACCCGCAGGTCCACTACGCGGTGGCAAATATAGCATCTTCGAAGGCGGAACTCGCGTGCCCTTTATCGTAAGCGGCAAGGGCGTTGCACAGGGAAAAGTTTCCAATGCATTGATCAGCCAAATAGACCTCTTGGCAACAAGTGCCCAATTATTGGATGTTCCACTAAAAGCAGATGAAGCAAAAGACAGCGCGCCGCTCTTGAAAACCTTAACCGGTCAAGATAATAAGGGACGTAGCAGTATGGTTCAGCATGCACAGACACTTGCCATCGTAAAGGACGAATGGAAATATATTGCGCCAAGCAAAGGTTCCCCCTACATGAAATTAACCGATACAGAAACAGGAAGTCTTCCGGAAGATCAGTTATACGATCTTAAAAATGATATCGGCGAAAAGAATAATGTGGCTTCAAAATATCCAGAAAAGGTCGCTGAACTCAAGCAATTATTGGAAGGAGAACGTAAAAAATGAAACTAAAAGTTGGACTTTCCCTCATCCTCCTCGGATGGGGGACTCTTTTTGCACAACAAAAGAAAAAGCAGCATAAATTGCCCAATATTATATTTTTTTATGCAGACGATTTAGGTTATGCCGAAACTGAGCCCTATGGACAACGATTGATCAAAACACCAAATATCCAGCAACTGGCACATGAAGGTTTACGCTTTATAAACCACTATACAAGTACTCCAGTATGCGCCCCAGCCCGTTGCATGTTATTAACGGGCAAGCATGGTGGCCAATCTTATATTCGCGGAAATTATGAATTGGGCGGTTTCGCAGATAGTCTCGAGGGTGGCCAGATGCCACTACCTGAAGGAACGTATACCATGGCTCACCTATTTAAAAAAGCCGGTTATCAGACCGCTGCCATTGGAAAGTGGGGACTTGGAATGAATAATTCCACCGGAAGCCCCAATAAACAGGGATTTGACTATTTCTTCGGTTACCTGGACCAAAAACAGGCACACAATTATTACCCAACACATCTTTGGGAAAATGAAACAAAATATCCCCTTCAAAACAAGGAAAAATTTGTCCATTCTCCTTTAGATTCCAGTAAGGCCACGGCGGAGGACTTCAAACAGTTTGACGGTAAGGAATATGCACCTGAACTAATGACTGAGAAAGCACTGGCTTTTATCGACAAAAACCAACGCAAACCTTTTTTCTTATACCTTCCTTATACATTGCCGCACTTATCACTACAAGTTCCACAGGAATATGTAGATAAATATAAGGACCTCTTCCATGACAAACCTTATTACGGACAGGACGGCTATACGGCTACCCCCTATCCAAGAGCAACCTATGCCGGTATGATCACCTATCTGGATGACCAGGTCGGCACGATTATGAAGCATATCAAAGCATTGGGAATAGATGACAATACCATTATTCTATTCTCCAGTGACAACGGAACTGGCTTTAATGGGGGCATAGATTATCGTTTTTTCCGCAGTGTCGATTCACTTCGGGGATTGAAAATGGATGTTTTTGAAGGCGGTATCAAAGTTCCGTTAATTGTCAGGTGGCCCAACCATATCAAAGCGAATTCCGAAACAGACTTGATTTCGGCCCAATACGATCTCATGGCTACCTTCGCTCAGCTGGTTCAACAAAGCCCCGGCCACAGCAATGGGCTCTCCCTCCTTCCAACCTGGCTGGGTCAAAAGAACCAACAAAAACATCAATATCTCTATTTCGAATATCCAGAAAAGGGCGGCCAGATCGCCATACGCGAAGGACGCTGGAAGGCAGTCAAGCTCGATCTGAAGAAAAACCCTAAATCAAAATGGCAATTATATGATTTAACAACAGACCCTTGGGAAGAAAAAGATATCGCGGTACAGCACCCACAAATGCTGCTGCATTTCGATGAAATTATCCATAATGAACACCAGCCTGCTCATATACAGGAATGGGAGATTGTAGCGAATAAGATGATTAAAAAATAAATCGATTTCTTTCTTAATTTTTTAATCTTAAAAAACTTGGGTTGTCCGGATTGAATCATGACAACCCAAGTTTTTTATGTAATTTAGTCAAGCAATCCATAGCGGGGCTCGAATGTGAATTTACCTATTGAATGACGTATTGACCACACAGGTGTATAACATATTCCGAAGGCCAACGTAAAACGATCAATAACCAAGTATGCGGCAAATAGAATCATACATCAATACACTTAAAGAAGGTGATGAAATGGCTTTATGCTTTTTTATGGATCATTTTGGTCATTCCTTACGCTATTTTGCCTTTTCTTACCTCCGCAACAAAACCGATGCCGAGGAAATTGTCTCCGATGTTTTTGTTAAACTCTGGAATAATAGACAAAAGGTAGAGCATTATGAAAGCCTTAAAGCCTTTCTTTTTATCGCTACTAAAAATGCCTGTATCGATATGCAAAGAACTACGCAATTCAAAATACGGAAAGAGGAACTCGATATTCTGCAGCATATGTCGGTTCCAGATGAAGATGTACTCAAGAAGATATTCCGAACAGAACTCACCGAGTTGTTACTTGCTGAAATCAATTTGCTTCCCAAACAACAAGCTCAGATCTGCAAGCTCAGTTTTTTGGAAGGCTTGAATACAGATGAAATTTGCGAAACATTGAACACAACCGCATCAACCATCTATTATGCGAGATCCAAAGCATTGCATGCGTTAAAAGAACGTTTCAAATCGAAAAAATTTGAATATCTCACCATCCTAATGCTGACAGCATGGTATACCTTCAAAAGTTAACTGCTACCACACAGCCCGCATCCTCCTCCCAGAAATTTATAAAAGAAATTAAACAACTCGCTATTAAGCATTTAGGGAAATAACAATCAAAAAAAAATGATCACAAAAAAAAGCTTAGCATTCGGTCGGGCGACCTGCTAAGCTTTTATAAATACCTCTTTGTAAGAGGCAATCAACCTAAACCTAGGACAAAGATAGTGGTTCAAATGATATAAACAAAAATTTTGTTATATTTTTTTTCAACTCCCATAAATTTGTTTTAGCACAGCAATCACAAAAGGAATAGTAAGTGTACAATGTACACTACAATCTTTTTGCATTTTTCAACAGGTTATTTTTTTGGTTGCTTCGCTCAGCTAGTCCCAACCACAGTATTTAACCCTTGCATTATTTATCTTTACAACAGAATAACCGATCATCTCCTGCCTTCGTTTTATCTGTCACTTTTATCTTTACGTACTCAATTGCATCCGTAAATATAGCCTAAAGGTCAATACAGACCACAATTGTTGATTGTCCCTTAACTTTCAAGTCTGCCATTTAACTTAATTTGGTGGTGAAGTCTGATTTCAGATGTAATCACCATGAGCTCTTATCTACCACATTTGTGCGATCTAAACATCGATATTTCATTTAATTATTTAGTAACTTTGGAATCAATCAAAAAAAATATCATGTTTACTGGAATCATAGAAACCCTAGGAAAAATAGAAAATATCGAACAGGAAAAAAGCAATATCCATTTTTACGTAAGTTCTGATATTTCCAATGAACTTAAAATAGACCAGAGTGTAAGTCATAATGGCGTTTGCCTTACCGTTGTGGGATTGAACAATAATCAGCATAAAGTGACGGCAATTGATGAAACCTTGCAGAAGACAAATCTCGCTCAATTAAGGATGGGCGACCTGATCAATCTGGAACGTTGTACTTTGGCAGGAGGAAGATTTGATGGACATATCGTCCAGGGACATGTGGATCAGACTGCGCGTTGTATCCAAAAGAAAGATGAAAATGGTAGTTTTATTTTTACCTTTCAATATGATGTTTCCAAACAAAATATCACCGTAGAAAAAGGATCCATTACCGTAAATGGTATCAGCTTGACCGTAGTAGACTCTAAAGACGATCAGTTTTCAGTTGCTATCATTCCGTATACACTAGAGCATACCAACTTACAACAAGTTGAGGTGGGTAGCACAGTCAACTTGGAGTTTGATATTATCGGAAAATATGTCACAAAGATAATGGCTTTACGCGCTTAAAAAATTTGCCATGCTTCCTCGGGTTTAAAGCCGACCCAAGGGAGCATATCCGAACACACTTCGTTTCGGGTTCTAACAATGTGTACTCGATTTATTCCAAATAATGCCCCTGACGTATCAATAACGCGCGATATTTGTTGAATACACTCGATTTGGAAACAAAGCCCATATACTTATTTTCATCCCCCAAAACTGGAAGTATCCACGTGTCGTCCTTATTCATTTTAGCCATCACAATTTCCATGTTTTCATTGATACCTACCGTATCATTTGGCTTCTGAGCTAACTTTTCGAAAGTCGTATCCCCCCCATCCACTTCACCCAATAATACTGAGAATAGAAACTCGCTATAAAGAAGCCCCATAAATTTGCCTTCGTAATCCACCACCGGAAAGATATTGCGTTTACTATGGATGATGTCGGTTTGTCGACCTTTTGGTGTTTCGTCAGGGCGTAAGATCACAAAATTAGTTTCCAATACATATTTTATCCGCATCATACTTAACACGGATCGATCCTTGTCTTCATAAGAAATCAGATCGCCAGACTCCGCCAATACCTTGGTGTAAATGGAATGCTTTAAAACCGACCGATTAATCAAATAGGAAATGGAACAAACCAGCATCAATGGAACCATCAAAGTATAACCTCCGGTCACTTCTGCAATCAAAAATATGCCCGTCAACGGCGCATGCATAATGCCGCTCAACGCACCGGCCATCCCCGCTACCACAAAATTTGGTACATTTAGCTCGGCAATTCCCGTCAAGTTTACACCATAAGAAAATGCAAAGCCCAACAGACCTCCCATCACTAAACTTGGTCCAAATACCCCACCATTTCCACCGCCATTTAATGTAAATAACGCAGCAAGGGATTTTCCAAATAAGGTCAATATCGTATAGCCCAGGACTACTAATCCCATATCCTTGTAGTCTGAGAACAAGCTGTTCTTAACAATCGAGTTAAACTGACCATTGAGAATCTGCTGAATGGTAATATAGCCCTCACCATACAGCGCTGGGAATACAAAAATCATCAGACCTAAGGCAATACCACTGACCCACACTTTATTATAGGGATTTTTAATCTTAGAAAACCATTTCCCCACACTCCTTGAAACACGTGCAAAGTAAATCGTATAAAGCCCAATCAGCACAGCTAATAGCAAATAAAACAGCAATGCCGAAACTTGCCAATCGGAATTGAATGTACTGAATAAGGGTTCATTATAAAGCACCCGAGAGACAACAGAAGCCAATGCCGATGAGATCAGTAAAGGAATGAACACTGGAATGGAAAATTCGGGAAGCAAGATCTCGATAGCAAAAATCATTCCTGCCAAAGGACTGTTGAAGGCGCCTGAAATTCCTGCTGCTGCACCACAAGCCAATAACATGGTAACTTCCTTATACTGCAGTCCAAAAAAACGGGCGATATTAGAGCCGATAGAAGAACCACCCAAAGCAACAGGAGCTTCCAAACCACAGGACCCGCCAAAGCCAACGGTAATAGCCGAAGTCACCACCTGAGAATAAATATTGCTGGGATCCAATCGGCTGCCTTTCCGACTGATGGCATAAATAATCGGGGTAATCCCGTGCTCCATCTTCTTCCCTTTCAAAAATTTGCGAACAAAAAACACGCTGAGCAAAATCCCTATCAATGGAAAAATCAAGTAAACCGAGTATTTTACTTTCCAATCGATATCATCCTGTATAGTCGTTGCAATAAAATGGGTTAATCTCTTTAGCACAGATGCCATAATACCACCAACAATTCCAACCAAAAATGCGAGTATAATGATAAAGTTCCGGTTAGAAACTTTCTTCATCCGCCATTGATTGATCTGGTCTATTTTTTTAAAAAAACGTCTTTTGAGGTTTCTCATATCGTCCTATTGAAAGCTCAACACTTCCTTTTTCTTTTTTGTTTTGAATTTATCGGGTACTACGGCCAATATTTCTTTTTCTAAGGCCTGAATTGCATGTCTCTTTACATAATTTTGCGTCGTCACCAATGATATCTCCCGTACTGGTTCCGGTGATTTGAAATAACGGATTCTATCCAATTGTTCATCGGAATAATCCCAAATCGACAACTCAGGCAATATCGTGATTCCGTCGTTGATATCTACCATACGTTTTAAAGTCTCTACGCTACCCGTATTATACTCAAATCGCCCTGTAAGATCTTGATTATGTTTATGATGACAAATATTAAGCACCTGCCCGCGCATACAATGTCCCTCATTGAGCAACCAAAGTTTATCATCGGCAATATCATCACCACTCAGTATTTTTTTGGGAAACAGTGGGCTATTGGCTGAAATATAAGCGACAAAATTTTCGTAAAATAAGGGTGATTCCAAAATCCCCGGGTCATTTAAGGGAGTAGATAGCACACCACAGTCCAGAAGTCCGACCTTCAATTCATGCACAATCCGTTCTGTTGTATATTCCCAAATCTGCAATTGAAGCTTCGGATATTTCTCCATAAATGTGGTCAGCACATTCGGAAGTAAATAAGGTGCGATTGTCGGGATAACACCGACCCTTAGTGTACCCTCAATTTCCCCTTTTTTATCCTGTACGATCTCATTGATCTTTCGGCTTTCCGTCAACACCAATCGAGCTTGAAGAATAATTTTCTCGCCGATTTCTGTAGGAACAACAGGCTGACGGCTCCGGTCGAAGATTTTAGCCCCTAAAGACTCTTCAAGTTTTTGTATTTGCATGCTCAACGTAGGTTGCGTGACAAAACATTTTTCTGCAGCTGCAACAAAACTTCGGTAGGTATCAACAGCTATAATATATTCCAGTTGGATTAAGGTCATCTTACTATCTTTAAAGCACAAAATTACGAATCCTGTCGTAAACCAATGTCAAATCCTTTATAATTAAAGTCAACAGGAGCATTTGGCCTGCCGATTATACAATAAATACCTTGCCAAAAAGGTCCAGTATATCCACTATTGTTACATTAGTTCACATAAAAAATCGATTTCATCAAAATGCTTTTCTTAAATTTGGAGATTTACAACAGTTGATAGTTAAAATCCTATGAAGTTTATAAATCGTACGACAATTGCACTAGCTTTATTCTTAACCATGGCAAACAGTCCTTATAGCAAGGCAAATCCCGATGAGGGAATGTTTCCATTGAGCGAATTAAATAGAGCTGGATTGAAGAAAGCTGGGTTAAAGATCAGTGAGAAAGATATCTACAATCCCGGTCAGGTCGGACTGGTAGATGCCCTGGTTCAAGTCAGTGGATGTACAGGGTCGTTTGTCTCAAACCGTGGTTTAATCATTACCAATCACCACTGCGCTTTTTCTGCCGTTCAACTTGCCAGTACAGCAATCAACAATTACCTAAAAAACGGGTTTGTAGCCCAAAATCAAGAACAGGAAATTGAAGCAAAAGGATTAAAAATAAGAATTACCGATTCTTATGAGGATGTTTCTGCTAAAATATTAAATGCTGTCGCCAACATCAACGACCCAGTAGAGCGTATCAATACGATCAAACGTAAACAACAAGAACTGGTTAAACAAGCGGAAAAAGAAGATCCCACGATTAAAGCTGAAGTATCGGAAATGTTTATCGGTAAAAGTTATGTCCTATTCCGTTATAAAACAATCGAAGACGTTCGTTTAGTTTATATTCCACGTCAAAACATCGGCGAATTTGGTGGAGAGACAGATAACTGGGTATGGCCACGCCACACGGGAGATTATTCTTTTCTGAGAGCTTATGTCGGCAAAAACGGAAAATCTGCACCTTATTCTAAAGACAACGTCCCTTACCAGCCAAAAAAACACCTTAAAGTCAATCCAAATGGCGTACGGGAGAATGATTTCACCTTTATCCTTGGTTATCCCGGAAAAACATTCCGACACAGACCAGCACAATATATTCAATATCAACAAGAATATCTTTTGCCTTACGTATCCAACCTGTATGATTTCCAAAATAAACAGATGGAGGAAGCAGGAAAAGACAATACCGATATCGCCTTGTCCTTGGCAACACGCATAAAACGTAATGCGAATGTATTGAAAAACTATCGTGGTAAACTCAAAGGCTTACGAGGAATCGACTTGCTATCGACAAAAAAACAAGAAGACGAAGCACTGGCAGCGTTTATCTTAAGTAAACCCGAACTGAAAAACAAATATGGAAGTCTGCTCACTGATATTGACGCCTATTATCAGCTGAGCGATCAAGATGCCCTGAAAGAACTTTGGATCAATAATATTTACAATAGTACGAGCTTATTGAAAGTAGCCCGCGACCTGAACGTTCTGAAAACCAACTTGGCAAAGGAAAAATCTTCCCAAGCTGCCAAGCAGCTTTTCGATCTGAATATCGAAAAATTAAAAACCGCTGTTAAAGAAACCTACGAAAGCTACAATAAACAGGCTGATCAGCGTATTTTCTCCAGAATGTTGGAAGATGCCATTGCATTCCAAGGTAAAAATCAATTGGCATCCATTCAGAAATTGCAATTTAATACGGCTACTGCACAAGAATTTGCAACAGAGATTATTCAGAACAGTAAACTTGCCGATCAAAATTACATACTGAATACTGTCTTGGCCAATGCCGATGCACTTCAGAAATTTGACGACAAATTATTGGATTTCCAGGGCAAATTGAACAATGATATTGTCCAGTTCGCTGCTGAACAAAAAAGACGTGAAGGGGTACTGAACAAATTAATGGGCGATTATGTTGCCGTCAAGGAAATTTTTCAGGCCAAAAACTTTATTCCTGATGCAAACTCAACCTTACGTCTGACGTATGGGCACATCAAAGGCTACTCTCCTGCTGATGCAACTTATATGAAGCCATTCACCACAATCGAAGGAATCATTCAAAAAGGAAATCTTGGTTTAGCAGAATTTGACTATCCACAAGAAATCAAGACTGCTTACCTCAATAAAAATTTTGGTCCTTATCTTCAAAAAGATCTGGGATCTGTGCCGGTCAATATCTTATATGATATGGATACTACAGGGGGAAATTCAGGATCTCCAATAATGAATGCCAATGGTGAATTAATCGGTGTAAATTTTGACCGTGCTTATGACGCAACAATTAATGATTTCGCTTGGAACGAGAGTTACAGCAGATCCATCGGAGTCGACATTCGTTATGTCCTCTGGGTTGCCGATAAAATTGACAACGCGCATTTCATTCTGAAAGAAATGGGTATTTAATAGGGGCTAAAACAAACCTCAAAAAATCCGCTGCATCGAGAGATACGGCGGATTTTTTTGTTCATTACGCTATTTCCTTTTCGCTCGGCGGCATGATCCTATGAACGAAGAACTCTCCGTAAATCAGAACCTATTCATCTACTAACGCAGCATCTATTCGTATGCTATTTTGCTCCTTGCAGTAAAGAGGAGAAAACAGTCTTCAAACGCAACAAGCCTGTTGTCAAGACTTCCCTTGAACAAGCAATATTGAGGCGAATAAAGGCGTCACTCCCCTTGCCATACATCGCACCGACATTGACCTGTACATGTGCCTCGTCCAATAAGAGCTGTCCCAATTTTCGACTTGAAATCCCCAAAGCCGCGCAATCTACCCATACCAGATAAGTGCCCTCCAAAGGAAGGACATGCAAAGCAGGCAGGTATTCAGCCATAAAGCCTTTCAGATAAACATAATTCGCATGAATGTAGCTTAAAGCTTGATCCAACCATTCCCCACCCGACTCATACGCTGCGATCAGGCCTGTAATAGCAAAGGGACTTATGCTACTTATCTCGTTGGCTAAGAAAGCCTGCTGCACTTTCCTTTTGAGTTCAGGATCGGCCACGAAGACCGTAGCGACCTGGAGTCCTGCCAAATTAAAGGTTTTACTCGGAGCTACACAGGTAATCGAATTCGCCAAAAAGGCTGCACTGATGCTTCCAAAAGGAATATGTGTATGGCCCTCAAATACCAGATCGCAATGAATTTCATCCGAAATGACTAAGACCTGGTGCCGCAAACAGATTTCACCGAGACGTTCAAGCTCAGCTCTAGTCCAAACACGGCCAGCGGGGTTATGTGGGCTACATAAAATAAATAACTTGACTTTCGGATCACTTGCTTTATATTCAAAATCTTCAAAATCAATAGCATACTCACCATTGCGGTAAATCAAGTCATTGGAAACCACCTCGGCTTGATTGCGTTCTATTGAGGAAAAAAAACAATGATATACAGGCTCTTGAACCAAAACCTTGTCACCGGGTGAGGTAAATGCGCCAACCAAAGCCGAAAGCGCCGGTACGACACCGATCACAGGAAGTATCCATTCCGGCTGAAGTACAAATTTATGCCGCTGCGAAGACCAGCTCATAACCGCGCTGTAAAAAGCTGTTGGAATAGTAGCATACCCATATACAGCATGTTGAACCCGCTGCGCAAGCGCATCCACAACAGGTTGTGCTGCTGGAAAGTCCATATCCGCAACCCAGAGTGGAATCAAATCGTCATAATCATGTTGATTCCATTTGACCGAATCGGTACCACGACGAACAATCGTTTTATCAAAATTATAGATCATACAGCAATTTACTCAAAATTAGGCTGCATTTGTAATAAAAGCCCCATAAAGTAAAAAGGATGAACAAGAAAGCGGATCAGATGGATATGGCAAAGGAATAGCTCGGACTAAATACAATAAAAAATCCAGTATGCCTAGATAAGCAGAAAGCGCTATCTTTACAGAAAATAGTAGGACAACTATGGCCAAAAACAACTTTTCATTTCGTGCTAGATTAAAGAGTTTTCACTATGCCTTCAGTGGGCTAAAAACAGCCTGGCAGGAAGAACATAATTTCAGGGTGCATTGTATAGCGGCCATTATTGCCATTATCCTGTCATTTGTGCTTCACATAAGTACCCACGAATGGATTGCTGTACTCTTTTCCATTGGTTTTGTATTTGTCTGTGAATTGTTAAATACCGCATTGGAAAATATAGCCGACTTTATCTGTCCAGAAAAGAATCCAAACATAAAAAAGATTAAAGATGTTACCGCAGCGGCAGTGATGATCAGCAGCATCACTGCACTATTGATCGGCCTCTTAATTTTTATTCCCAAGCTGATCTCATTGGCCCTTCGCTAAATTTTCTAAGGCAAATTTCTCATCAAAAGCTATCTTTTTAGGATCGGCAAAAGTCATTTTTCCAGCCTTCTCCTCCATCGCACCATAACCTTCCAGTGCACGCTCCTTGGATAGTTTAAATATCACCTGGCGGACCGACTCCTGTCCCTCAGAAGAAAAAGTATAATCGGCAGTTAAAATATCCCCCTTCAAGACACCATCAATATGTCCCTTATTACGATCTTTTTCCTTCCAGGCATAGCTTAGATCACCCTGTACCTTTTCTCCATCAACAGTGATTGATAATGAAATGGTATCGCCATTTTTAAGGTATTGATAGGTACTCTTTCCCGTAAGAAACCTCCCCGTATCCAAAGGTTGAGTACGCTGAACAGTGTCATTGAGTTTCGTGGAAGCATCCTGTTTTTTTTGTTCCTGATGGCAAGCAGCGCAACACAGCAACACTATAAATCCAAAATTTATTATTCTCATCGTGTTTTTTTGTTTGATAGTATAGATAGCAATTCAAAAGAAATTTTGTTTTAAATAACTAACATTTAAAAATTTAAAATTCAAAAAACAAAAAGCAAGCAAATATTGTTTATAAGTTAGATAACACTCGGCTATTTTAGTACGATATAAGCTATTAAAAATAAACAATTTAGTAACAATAAAATTATTGCTGGCTTATTGTAAAGCTAATTTTTATTAGTAAATTGTACTCTATAAAATTCAGGAATTCTTAACCAATATTAGTATGAAAGATGTAAGCTTTAAGAAATTTGATAGTGGATGTACATCACTCACAAAATTGTCCATTGAAACAGACTTGGCTATTATTGTTAAAGAGCAAGTTACCATTTCTTCCGAATCCAAAGTTGAAAAACTGAGACGCTGTAAAGAAGAATTACTTAAAAGTCTTTGGTTTGTTCAACGTCAATGTTGAGATAACATTTTCCTCCAAATTTCGACTATCCGCTGATCAGCATCTTATGGTCTGACAGCCACACATTCAAGTCACTTTTAACACAAAACAAGCCCCTCCGCTGTTATGCTTCGAGGGGCTTTTAATATGTTTAACAATTCGAATATCACAAGTGATTAAAGCGATTTCAAATGTTTATAGTTCGACTTTATGGTATCCCATACTTCTTCGAAATTACCCGACAACATTAATTTTGCCATACTTTCTGTCATCCCTTTCATTTGACTGAAGGATATCTTGGGCGGCATAGCCAATGCATTGGGATTGGTAAATATATCGATCAGGACAGGCTCGTCCGTCATACCAAGAGCTTCAGTGATAACAGCATCCACTTCTTCGGGCTGAGTCACCGTAAATGCGCGTATTCCCATCGCTTGAGCGATCATCGCAAAATCTGGATTGACCATATTGGTTTCCTGATCTTTCAGACCTGATACCTGCATTTCTAATTTAACCATACCAAGTGCACGGTTGTTAAAGACGATGATTTTAATCGGTAAGTTATATTGTTTTATTGTTGCGAGATCCCCCAACAACATGGATAGTCCCCCATCACCACAAAAAGCAATAACCTGACGTTCAGGATGTGTCAATGCCGCTCCAATAGCCATTGGCATGGCATTAGCCATAGACCCATGGTTAAAAGACCCCAGCATGATACGATCCTTTCGCTGATTAATATAACGTGCTCCCCACACACAGCACATCCCGGTATCAAGTAGAAAAATCGCATCATCACTGGCTTTTTGATCAATGGTATGCGCAACAAATTCAGGCTGTATCGCGCATTCACTGCCCGAATCGTCCACATAAGTCATGAGATCTTCCTTGACCTTTGCATAGGATGCAAGCTGCTTCTCCAGAAATTTTGTATCTGAACGCGCTTCCACAAAAGGCAATACCGCTTTTAAGGTATGCTCGATATCCCCCACAAGCCCATAGTCTACGATGGATCTGCGACCAAGCTTTTCACCTTCAATATCAATCTGGACAATGGTTTTGTTGGTCGGTATAAAATCCTTATAAGGAAAATCAGTCCCCAAAAGTAAAATAAGATCCGAATGGTGCATGCTTTGAAATGCCGACGCCATGCCCAAAAGTCCAGTCATACCGATTTCATTGGGATTGTCGCGTTGAATATCCAACTTTGCTTTAAATGAATAACCCACCGGCGCATGGATCTTTTGTGATAACGCTACAATTTGCTGCTGTGCTTTCTTGGCTCCCACACCACAGAACAAGGTTATCTTTTCTGCTTGATTGATATATTGGGCTAAACGCCCAATTTCCATCTCCGAAGGTCTAATTTGCGGCTCGGTAAAAAACACCTTGGTAGAGGTATTCATTTGAACCGCTTCCATTTCTGATACATCACCAGGCAAACCGATAACCGCCACATCCCGTTTAGAGATAGCCTGTTGTAATGCATTTTGCACCATACGTTGCACCTGCTCTGGTCGAGTGATCATTTGATTGTAGCAAGAACAATCATCAAACAATTTGATTGGATTTGTTTCTTGAAAATAATCGGTTCCAAATTCGTATGTAGCACATGTTGATGCGATCACAAGCATGGGTACCCGTGTCTTGTGTGCTTCATAAACCCCATTGATCAGATGCACATGTCCTGGTCCACTGCTTCCCGCACAACAGGCGATCCCGTGCAAATCAGCCTCTGCCGTTGCGGCAAATGCCCCCACTTCCTCATGTCTTACATGTATCCATTGCATCGTTCCATCTGCATGAACAGCTTCGTTGAAAAAATTTAAACTATCGCCCGTTACGGCATAAATACGCTGAATTCCCGCATCCTTTAAAAGACCCACAATCTGGTGTGCTACATTTTTCATACTTATACTATAATTTAAGATTTTGTGACAGCGACCTTATGCAAATTATGTTATCGCCACTTAATAACAACAATAATTTAGCGTAATGGTTTGGGATACTACCTGAACAATACTGTATTACCCAAGCGTATAAAATGATCGCATGTGCAAGGATAGCCTCAACGAGAAGCAAGGACACTGCCCCGAAAATTTCAGCCAATAATCCGCTGCACTTAAAATAGAAAAAAATTGTAATCAACAAAAAAGCTGTTTCAAATTGATTGAAACAGCTTTTTTAAAATTATAGACTTAATAAATCCTTAGTTGATTTGTCGCGACAATTCATCGACAAAACGCTTCGCATCATTGAGATCTTTGTTCCAGTCCGCATAGCGTTTAGCGGTATTCAATTTTGCAATTTTTGCATTTAGCTTCGCAAGGTTAGCTTGATCTTTTGACTTCTCCAACTTTACTTTAAGAATGCCGACTTTGGTATAATCTTGAATACCTTCCAACATACGCTCATAACGGATAGAGCTTCTTCCTTGTGGATAAACAATATAAGTGTCTCCCGCTGGCCAGGTACGGAACCTTGAATCATGCAGCGGATCTTTGACCCAGGAGTTAAATGCCCAACGCAATGCTCCATCGAAGCCTGCCGCTAGCGCATACCAAGCCATATAGGTGGATTCTGCCGGATCAGAGAACGTGAATTGATTTGGGAATTCGTCCGAACAACAAACATAAAATGTCGTGATATACCCTTTTTTACGTCGCTCAATGAGATCTTTCTGATCAAAAGGATCTCCAGCGGCAACGCTGATATCGGTACTTTTATGATAGCGTTGGTAGCTTTTGTGATTATCTGCAAATGCAACACCAAATTCGGGTGCTACTTTTTCCAACAATGCTATTGCTGGATCCATTTCCTCCCGGCCTCTTTCATCCATGGCAATATTGGTAATCTTTAACCAGCCCTTTGCGGTAATGTGTTTACTAAAATCCTTTAAGAAAGGCGTCCATAGTTCCTCGAATATAGCTGTACCGGGCTTCGCAATAACATTGACCAGTTCATTTTTACTTTCATCAAAATAATGTACCTCGTTATTCCATGGTAAAAGCGAATAGCAATTGATCTGTTTGTTGACCCCCAGGTCCATCATAAAGTTTACCCACCGATCAAAAACAGTATAATCATAGGTCCAGGAACCGTCTTTTGCCTTCTTCCAGGTGATCATATCCGCATAAGGATCATAGGTCTGTACGTTCCAGGCATCCTTATTTAAAGTCGCAGTAATCACTTTTTGCCCTGCAGCTGCAAGTTGTTTCATGGTAGGCTTCAACGCTTCAAAATGCTCATCGCTCCACATTTTCACATTATTGACGCGGGCAACTGCCGAAGGGTGTTGCCATTGATCCAAATGATAAGTCCACTGGGATGCAGGTGGCAGCACATGATTTTGCACATTGACCGTAAGTTGTAACTGTTCCTTTACCTGACCATTTTGCTTAACCGAAATTGTCGTTTTATATTGTCCAGCAGCAGCTTCCTTGGGAACCTTTACGGTAATCCATACAGGACGGACTTTCTTAGCTTCAAGGTCATAGCTTTTCAGATCATCCAACATATCTGCCGAAAGAGAAGCTTTAAAATCTTCTGGTTTACGATGGCCACAACCACTTGCAAATTCGTCAGTCATGACATAACGAACAAAACGTGCTTGTACCGCATCGCTACCGATCACCTTGCCTGTTGTAGACTTTAATTCACTTGCCGATACAGCAACATCTGCTGCGGCAGCACTGGTCCATAACAATACTTGCGCCGATACTTGTTCACCTTTCCAAGCATCCACAGCCGCTGTACGTTGTGTTGTCAGATTTGGATTAACAGATTTGGGATAACGTTTGTCTATCGACACAAACGAAGCATGTAGGCCGGTTTTAACATTCGACCAGTTGGATAAAGTATCCTTTGTGGGATCGGCCATTTCAGTAAATGTTGTCCCTGTAGCAAAACGCTGCTGGGAAAATCCCGGATTACTGCCACAAAATAGCATACAAGCCAGGGCAATAGAAGAATAAATTGTAGTTTTAGGCATAACAGTTATAATTAACAAAACTTTAGCGAAGCGATGATCTTCTTTCCAGCCCAGGAGCAGGGTGCTCGCAGAAAAAAGGCAAACAACTTCGGTTTGCCTTAAAAATACTAAAATTTTATTTATCTATAACTAACTTTGTTCAAAAATTTCAGAAAGTGCTTTATAGAGCTCGGCATGATGGGTCTTGAATTTCGCCGGGTTCTCAAAGAAATATTCAGACGCAACCGCAAAAAACTCAGCTGGATTGGTCATGCCATATACATCAATATCAGATTTATTTTCTTTTATCTTGGTAATTTCTTCCCGTATCAGATTCATAAAAGGAATGACTGAAGCCTTATCCATCAAATGTGTGGGAATGCCATCCACTGTGCCATCGGTTTTATCGATCAAGTGCACAAATTCGTGTATCGCTGTATTCTGTCCATCCTTTGGATTCTTAAAGCCATACTCCAGTGCCGATTTAGACAATATCATTTGTCCATTCATGGCTCCCTCACCCACCATACCCATAATATTGCGGTCAGCATGGCCTTCAAATTCATAGGCTGTATTGAATTGGGTAGGATAAACCATAATATTGGTCAAATTGGGATAAGTCCATTTCTTAAAGGCAAATATTGGAATAATTGCACTGGCGGCAATCATCATATAATCTTTCAGCTCAACCGCTACACCCACACCTTCAATCTTGACCGTATCCAAAAATTTTAAACAGCGGGTTTCAAATTCCGCTTTGTCCGCAGTGGGCAGATTGCGGTAATAGGCAACTTCTTTTTCTAGAATTTCCTTGCCTTCGTCGCTTAATACACGTTTAATGGCTTTGCTATTTTTGGCCGTACGATTTAACAGGTAATAAACAACATAAATGGTTACTGGTATAAGCAGTATAATGAATAGTTTTCCTAGCATATTATTTGATCTGTATCCATTTGGGATCCCGAGCCTGCAAATTACGCAAAAAGCCTTTAAAATGTGAGGTTCCAAATAAGATTAAAATCTTTTGCTGTGGAGCGTCAGCAACTAACGAAGCCAGGTTCTCTTCCCTTTTTTTCATGACAAATTCTTTATCAAATTTGTTTTTTAATGCTGCTTTTATAGGTTTGCAGGAATAAGGTTCCTGGAGCGGTGTTTTGTAATCACAATCATCCAGGTTGATCGCACCATACAGGTATTCAAACTCGTCAAGCAATTTGTTTTTGGGAATATCCGCATTCACCGCCGTTTCATAATTCACCAGAAAAAAGGAATAATCGGGCTGACTAATGATTCGCTGCCCCAGTTTACGGTACATGGGTGCCCGAAGAACCCGGGAGGTATCGCCCGGTATTTCAATACATTGCTGCAACCCTAGCCGATTGCCTGTAAGCTTTCTAAATTTGCGGTCATACAGATCACGTTGTGCCGCACTATCCACCTGATAAGCGATGCTTTCATAAAAAACAACATAGCCCGAATGTTGAAGAGAATCTACAGCACGCTGGATTTGATCGTAGTACACACGTGTACCCAGATGCCGCATTGGAATGTAAACGACTGTTCGATTGCCGTTACGAAGTTCAAATCTACGCGAGGCATCACGTAAGACACCACTACCTTGAACCATCAATGAGGTATCACAACCTACAAAGACAAACAGTATAAAAAAAAGGGAGATAACCTGTCTCAATTGCATACGATTTCATTATATTAAAATGCTCTTTGCCAGCAAAGACAGTACCACGAAACAATTATTGCTATCTGCCTATAAATTGAGCCTGTAGATTAGCCGTATTTCGCGGTACTTCCATTAGAATAACTTGCAATGATAACAATATATTATCTCCCTTGTTCTATAAATTTTATAGGCTTGTCAATCCTATTGTTGTTCCGTTTGGAATAACCGCATTTTTTTTGATAACAACAATGCCGTCACAAATGGTATAGGTGGGATGATTGACATTCATCAAATGAGGTCCGCCATTGATCCGGACATCGTTGCCGATACGACAATTTTTATCCAAAATAGCATTCTCAATATAACAGCGTTCTCCAACACCCACCACAGGTATATTTTTCCGCTTTGCATCCTCCATATCGACGAGATCCTCATAATAGTCAGACCCCATCATATATGTCCCGCGCACCACAGATCCTGTACCAATCCGCGAACGAACGCCCACGACGGAACGATCTATTTTATCCGCTTGGATAATACAGCCGTCCGAAATGACAGAATTGATCAATGTTGTGCCCGAAATTTTAGAAGGCGGCAACATCCTTGGGCGGGTGAAAACCGTATTTTTATCAAACAGATTAAAGGCCGGAATATTATCAGTCAAACCAATGTTGGCCTCATAGAAAGAACCTATGGTACCGATGTCTGTCCAATAACCCTCAAATTGATAGCTAAGCACCCTATTCGTATCAATTGCATCGGGAATAATTTCTTTTCCAAAATCCATTCCGCGATTCTCTTCAAGCATACGTTTCAGGACGCCTTTTGAAAAAACATAAATACCCATAGAAGCCAGGTATTCCCTACCCTCACCCTTTAAATGGTCGCTCACTTCTGAACTCCAATCCACCAGCTGCTCACTATTCGGCTTCTCAATAAAAGAGGTAATGTGATTCTTTTCATCTGATTTCAGTATTCCAAAACCAGTGGCATCTTTGGCGTTTACTGGAATAGTCGCAATGGTCAGGTCGCCTTCGTTTTCGACATGAAAGTCAACCAGGGCATCAAAATCCATTTGATACAGCTGATCCCCTGATAAAATCAGTACATAGTCATAATCAATACTAGCCAGCTTCCGAAACGATCGCCGCACGGCATCTGCCGTACCCTCGAACCATTTATCGCCATCATTGGTCTGTTCGGCAGCCAGGATATCAACAAAGCCCTTACTAAAAATACTAAAGTTGTAAGTATTCTTAATGTGGGAGTTGAGTGACGAAGAATTGAATTGTGTCAACACAAAAATCTTGTTAAAACCCGAATTAAGACAATTCGAGATGGGAATGTCCACCAAGCGATATTTCCCGGCAATGGGAACCGCTGGCTTAGACCGTTGATCGGTCAATGGATACAGACGTGAGCCCCTTCCTCCGCCCAAGACGATAGCTACTACATTATGACGTGACATATCAAATTACATTATTTGGTTATATAGACTTATATACTTCGCTGCAGATTTATCCCAAGAAAAATCCAACTGCATCATTTTACGTTGATTCTCCTCAAACTGCTTTTTACTGTCGTAAAAATTTATAGCCCGAACAATCGCTGCACTAATTTCAGTGATTGTCAAACTATCAAAACCTATACCGTAACCATCATTTTTCAGATCGATTACCGTATCTTTTAATCCCCCCACCTGATGCACGATCGGCAATGTACCGTACTTCATCGCATAGAGCTGATTAAGCCCACAGGGCTCAACACGAGAAGGCATTAAAAGAAAATCCGCACTGGCATAAAGCCAATGGGCAAGGCTTTCATCATAACCAAAGAATACATCAAAATTATCAATTCCATCATCGACGAGCGATTTCACACGCGACTGGATCGCTGGGTCTCCGGCACCCAGTATAAATATACTTAATCTATCGCGATATTTCTCCGTCAAATCCAAAATTATCTCCGGTAGTAAATCCGCTCCTTTTTCTGTTGCAAATCGGCCGATAAAAACAAGCAGTGGTCGATCTGGATTGATTTTATACTGCTTCGCCAAAGCCTCCTTATTTTTCAATTTGCCGGAAAAAGCTTGTACAACATCATAGTTTTCGAACAAGGTATAATCAATTTTGGGATCCCAAATTTCCCAGTCAATTCCATTGACAATACCGACAGATTTATTTCGCTCATCATAAAATAGATGCTGTAAGCCATTTGCTTCCACATAGAGCTCTTCCAGGTAACCTTCAGATACCGTTGTGTAAGCATCGCAACATTTAATTAGGGCCGCAAGTGGGTTAATTAAACCATCCCAGTCCAATAATCCCCATTTCCAGCTATCGAAAGCAGGCAACAGAATAGCTTTGCTCCAATGTGTCCAACCCTGATATTGCCCATTGTGCACGGTGGCTACCGTTTTAACATCGGCAAGAAAATTATAGTCATTGCTATACTTCATCAAAAAAGGCATCAAACCGACATGATGGTCGTGGCAATGCACAATATCAGGTACTATAGCTTTATCCTTAAACCAAGCCAATACCGCATGTTGAAAGGCGATAAACTGTTCGCCTTCATCGGGATAACAATACACCTCCTGCCGATCGAGTTTACCTGGAATCTTAATCAAGTAGAGCTCAAAACCGAGTACCTGATGATCTTCCTTATAAACGCCGTAGCTCAGCAATTCAGATCCTTGATAAAAAGCACCTTCATGAACTAGGCTAAAAGCATGATCCCTAACAAAAGGACGATCATACCAGGGCATGACAACCGCCGCCTCCCAGCCCAGCTTGGTTTGGTATTTGGGCAGCGCTCCCACGACATCCGCGAGACCACCTACTTTGGCCACGGGATAACATTCTACACTCAAGTGAAATACTTTCATTCTTCTTTTACAGCATGAGATTTAATAACAAGATTTTATACAGGGATACGATCGCTTTGTTTAATTGGATCGACTTCCTTTACCGCGCTCTTTCTTTTCAGAATATATCCGCCAAGCGGAGGCAAATGAAGTTGTGCAGACTGTACTTGGTTCATCCAATGCAGGTGCTCACTATGGATATGCAGATTATGTATTCCGGAACCGAAATAGGTCAAATCATCCGAATTCAGCAGCACTTCCCATTCACCGGCGTAAGGTAAACCAATACGGAAATGTTCCCGAACAACGGGCGTTAAGTTAAGTACAACAACCGTATCATCCCAGGAGTCAAATCCCTTTCGCCAATAGACCACAATCGAATTTTCACGATCACCGGCATCTATCCATTCGAAACCTGCAGCATCGAAAGCCTTTTGGTAAAGACTTGGTTGAGCTTTATAAACCGCGTTCAGATCGGCTACAAATCTTTTCATACCCTGATGGGGCGCAAACTCCAGAAGATGCCAATCAAGCGATTGGTTTACATTCCACTCCGAAGTCTGCCCAAATTCACCGCCCATAAACAGCAATTTTGTTCCCGAAAAAGTATACATAAAGAGGTATAATGCTCTCAAGTTGGCAAACTTTTGCCATTCATCGCCTGGCATCTTATAAATTAAGGACTGCTTTCCGTAAACCACCTCATCATGTGACAACGGCAGCATAAAATTCTCATGGAAAGCATATACTGTCGCAAAGGTGAGTCGATCATGATGATAACTGCGGTTAATCGGATCCTCTTTAAAGTAATCCAACGTATCATGCATCCACCCCATCATCCATTTCATTCCGAATCCCAATCCACCAGCATACGTTGGCCGACTGACACTCGGCCAAGAAGTAGATTCTTCGGCGATTGTCTGCACATGTGGAAAATGTCCGTAAACAGCCTCGTTCAGCTCTTTTAAAAATTGTACCGCTTCGAGATTCTCATTTCCTCCAAATTCATTGGGAATCCACTCGCCTGCATTTCGACTATAATCCAAATACAGCATAGAAGCTACCGCATCGACCCGAAGTCCATCGATATGAAAACGATCCAACCAATAAAATGCATTACTGATCAAAAAAGAACGCACTTCATTTCGCCCATAGTTAAAAATATAGGATTGCCAATCGGGATGAAACCCTTTCCTGGGATCTTCATGTTCGTATAAGCTCGTGCCATCAAAGCGATAAAGACCATGTGCATCGCCGGGAAAATGCGAAGGAACCCAATCCAACAATACGCCTATTCCGGCGGCATGCAGCTCCTCAATCAGATACATGAGATCTTGTGCCGATCCATAACGCGAACTTGCCGCAAAATAACCTGTTATCTGGTATCCCCAAGAAGGATAATAGGGATGCTCCATTAAAGGCATAAACTCCACATGCGTGAAATTCATTTCCTTCACATAAGATACAAGTGCCACGGCGATTTCGCGGTAGTTGAGCAAAGTATCCGGACTTTCCGGATCCCGCGACCAGGACCCTAAATGTACCTCATAGACCGACCAGGGTTGATCCAGCCTATTTTTAACGGCACGCTCCTGCATCCATTGCTTATCCTGCCACTCGTACCAGGTCGAATGAACAACGGAAGCAGTCTTTGGAGCAACTTCCCACCGAAAGGCAAAAGGATCACCTTTCTCGAGTTGCTCACCAGTATAGGTCTGGATAACATACTTATATGTCTCTCCATTGCCAAGCCCCGGAATAAACCCTTCCCAGATTCCGCTACCATCCCAGCGCACAAAGAGCGCGTGATGCTCCTTATCCCAAAAATTGAAGTTGCCGGTTACGGAGACGGATTTTGCATTTGGAGCCCAAACCGCAAAATAAACGCCTTTTTCACCGTTGACTTCCAGTTCGTGCGAACCGAACTTTTCATATAATTTGAAGTGCTTACCCGACTGGAATAAGGCCACATCAAATTCAGAAAAGAGACTATGCGGAATTACTTCATTGGCCATGTTTAACCTTCTATCAATATGTTATCAAATTCTCGTGCGACATTAATCCAATACCGCCCCTTTTCATCTACTTGTACTTTCGTATCAATACCATCGGTCTTCACCTTCTTTACTTGAAAAGGCAGGCCGATCAACTGTAGTTTATATTCTTCGTATCGCTCTGTAAAAAGCCCATCTCTGGTTTGTTTGATCGACAAGGATTCTTTGAGCCCTGAAACCGTAAAACATTTTTCAAGATAGATATCTTGTTCATACGCAAAGGTGTCGCCATGATCTGAATACACATACGAACGGGTTACTCCTTCAGCGAAGTAAACATTGAGCTGTAGCTCCTCAATTTTCTTTTCACCAGTATATTGCATCACCGGATATTCAGGAATAACAGATCCCCCGCGAATGAAAATCGGCATTTCATCAATCGGCGTGGCGACCGTATGTTCCTTACCGCCCACGTAGATTTCATTATTGAAATAATAGAACCAAGTGCCCTCGGGTAGATAGACAATCTTGCTTTTTTGTCCTGGCTGCAATACCGGGGACACCAATATTTTATCCCCAAAACAGAATTCCTCCTCACGTTGCCAGTTGGTCGGTATATGCTGCTCGACCATGGAAATCGGGCGTAATATTGGAAAACCATACTTGGTCTGCTCCCAAAAACAGGTATAGATATACGGCAACAACTTATACCGGAGTTCGATAAATTTCCGATTGATCTTTTCCCAATTCTCCCCAAAACTCCAGGGCTCACGATCGCGGGTATCGCCGGCAGAATGCACACGCATAAAGGGCGAGAAAACGCCAAATTGCATCCATCGCGTAAATAACTCGCCGTCGGGTTCGCCCGTAAATCCACCGATATCTGTTCCGCAGAAGGACATCCCCGAAGTCGATAGACGCTGCAATTGCAAGGTTCCCAGCTTGAGGTGTTCCCAACTCGCCAGATTATCGCCGGTCCAAACCGACGAATAGCGTTGTGTACCCGCATAAGCCGCTCGGGTAATGGTAAATGGGCGCTTATTTTTATACAATTTCTTTAAGCCATCATAGGTAGCACGGACCATCTGCATGCCATAGACATTATGTGCCTTACGATGTGACCCCCGATGGCCGTCGTATTGGTGACGTACATCGTCGGGGAATGTTCCGCGGCCAAATACCGCCGGCTCATTCATATCGTTCCAGAAGCCTGCAACACCATCTTCCACAAGCCCCTGGTATAATGTGCCCCACCATTGGCGAACCTCCGGATTG
>NZ_DKSP01000134.1:39663-42494 GCF_002472745.1 Sphingobacterium sp. UBA7253
GGCCATACAAATCCTTCCATAAAATAATCGTCCCCTCGACGACAAAAATATTTATTCTCTTTTCCTTCCCTGAACACCCAGTAGTTCTCATCAACCTTAATACCCGGATCGATCATCACCACGGTTTTAAAACCATCATTGGCCAAATCGCTGATCATGTTTTTAGGATTAGGAAAATACTGTTTATTCCAGGTAAAACAGCGGTATCCTTCCATGTAATCGATATCTAGGTAAATAGCATCACATGGAATCTGTCGCTTCCGAAACTCCTCAGCAACCTTCCGGACATTCGCTTCGGGATAGTAGCTCCAACGACACTGGTGGTAGCCAATTGCCCACAAGGGTGGCAGGTAATGCGTACCTGTCAACGTATGATAACGACGGATAACATCGATAATATGCGGACCATGGATATAATAGTACTGCAGTTCCCCGCCTTCGGACCAAAAGCTTGTTTTTCCCGGATCTTCCGCAGCGAAATCAAAATACGTTTTAAAGGTATTGTCAAAGAAAATCCCATAGGCCTCACCATCTTTTAAGCCGATATAAAATGGAATAGTTTTATACAATGGATCTTGATCGTAAGCAAAAGCATAGGTATCTGAATTCCAGTTTTTAAGCCTTTTACCTCTCAGATTCAATTTAGTCGCCTTGTCCCCAAGTCCATAAAAAGCTTCATTTTCAAAGGCCACTTTCGTGCTATATACATAGTAACCTCCAAAATCGGGATTTTCCTCCCAGTGCATCGGTGCCAAATCAGCGTTAAACAGCTTCCCTGAACGATCAGCAAAAGAAATCAAAAAGTCATTCTTATTGATCTTACAAGAAATTGTATTCGTATGAACCAGATAATGGTCAGTCTCTTCCTTACATTGATGTATACTAACACGATGATCTTTCTTGGCCAAGGCATAGGAAAAATCCTCCAAAAAAGTCCCTTGTGGAGCCAGCCGAACCCTGACGATCTCGTCCGTGACGATCTTAATTTCTACCTTGGCTTTGCCGTCAGAAAAATAATAGGACTTATCGTTTTGATTGTGGGCTACTATGGTTTCAAGGTATTTCTTTTCAATTTTAGGTAAATCCAATACCGGATTATTCACATGATGCATACTCTCCAAAGTACCATCATTTTCCTCCTCATTTAGTGTGGTTTGATTTAGGTTGTCGTCTTCAAGCATAGTTGTAATATGTTAAAAAGTTTCTGAAGGCTTAATTCCTCTTTAAGATAGAAAATTAATCCTGCGCTGACAACAAAACACAAAAAAAAATCCCGCCTATCGGGATAGACGGGATTTTTTTCAATACCTGTGGATAAAGTTCTACAGCTTACTTAATGAAATGCGCACGAAGCATCCAAGCCATCTTCTCATGCTTTTCTAATAATCCGACCAAAAAGTCCTCCGTACCATTATCTGCAGTTCCTTCAACCACGGAAATATCGGCACGAATTGACATCGCTATAGATTCATGGTCAGCCAACAATTCCTTGTAATAGGACTGACTGTCGGTTTTTTCTGAAGCAGACTCCGTTAAACGAGTCAATTTCAAATATTTATCAAACGTACCTACCGCATAATGCCCTAAAGTACGTACACGTTCTGCTACTTCATCGATCACTTCAGCTAGTTCATCGTATTGTGATTCCAAAAATAAGTGAGCAGCATGAAAATCCGCACCTTCTACATTCCAATGCGCGTTGCGCGTTTTCATGTAGATAATGTGTTCATCTGCCAACAGCACATTTAGCAACTTTGCAACTTTTTTCAAGTCCGCATCTTTAATTCCAATTGAAGTTTTCATATGTATAATCTTTTGTTAACTATATGTTTTAAATGCTTAGTTAAATTTACCCAAAAATGCGGTAAAAACCAAATAAAAAGCCACTCAAATTCACAACAGTTACCTCAACCCATTATGCCAAAACCGACTTGTATATCGTATAGCTGCAAAGGGTTTGCTATACCGAAAAAATGAAAATACCGAAGCTGGAGTGACCTTGATCTTTGTCGACAGCAATTAAACCTAAACAGTATCTTATATACGAAACATTTTAAACAAAAATCGATCAAGCTATTATTTAAAGCACATAATGTTGTATTTTTGCGAACATCTTTATTTTGAGGGAGCGCTGCGGACAAAATGGACAACAATACATATTTTCATCAATTCAAACAGGATATTTCAGCTATTGAACTTCCGATACGATTTACTTTTCCATTTTGCTATGAACCGCACCCCCTTGCCGTCACTGCCGCACAAGAACTCCAATACTACATCGAAACCCAAAGCGATTGGACCCACAATTTTGGCCTAGACTCCGCCGTGGAGGGACTCGCTATTGGAAAAATGTTCGGTGTACTGGTTGTCAGAAACCAACATAATGAGCTTGGCTACCTTGCCGCTGTTTCGGGAAAACTGGCCGGAAGCAACAAACACCGGCATTTTGTACCTCCCATCTTCGATATGTTGGAAGAAAACAGTTTTTTCCTAAACGAAGAGGTGCATCTCAATGCGCTGAACCGAAAAATAGAAAATCTTGAAGCAAGTGAAGAGCTGGCAAACGCCCAACGTAATCTTGGTCTATTAAAAAACGGATGGGATAAATCACTCGATGAACTAAAATCGAAATTGAGAATTCAAAAGAAGGAACGCAAAGAAACCCGTACAAAATTGAAGGTCACTTTATCGGATGCGGAGTACGAGTTATTGATGGAAGACATGCGGAGCCAGAGTTTAAAAGACAAACAACAGCTTCAACGTTTTCAATATGAAATGCATTTGGCCCTGGAGACAGAAAGTAACCATTTACACCAGTTGCTATCGACGAT
>NZ_DKSP01000130.1:0-574 GCF_002472745.1 Sphingobacterium sp. UBA7253
TAGGCTCGAAATGGATACTATTGTCCTTGCGAATGATCTTGAGCTCCATAGCCCCTATTTTGTCTAATTTGATAGATTGCGAGAACTCCATAAAAGCAGCATACTCCTCTTCACTAATACCTAGATTTTTGTGATATGGTATAGGCTCTCCCGGTTTTAACTCCTTCATGGTTTTGAAAAACCAATCTTCATTGGTTTTCATGGCTTGTTTCATCTTCCCAACAATTGCAAGCTGCGATGCATTCGGTCGGGGAATTCCCAACACCGCTGCCGTATAGTTGCCTTCAGGAAGTTGTCCGTCAACGAAGTTAATTGCCAACGCATTGCTGTCCACCCCTGATTGCTTTTGCGCAGAAACATTGAAGGAAAATATGAATGCCACTAGCACCCCATAAAAACGAAAATATTGGTATAGAAATGTCATGTTCAACGTATTTGATCGATGAAATTACGGTTTAATCCTGACAATCCGCCATTTTCAGAGCCAAAGGTACATCTTTAGTGAAGAGACTAGACCAGCCTGGCAGGATCCCTCTCCAACTATTCTTCCTCCTTCAATAAGTATGCATAACAA
>NZ_DKSP01000130.1:623-25725 GCF_002472745.1 Sphingobacterium sp. UBA7253
TTCAATAAGTATGCATAACAAACCTTATCATAAAGGAATGGTCGGTTCCTAAAAAAATAAAAAAACCTTGAGGAGAGGGATCTCAAGGTTTTTACTACCTGTTATTAACCTAATTTATGAAAAGTATTCTTATAACAATGGTTGATTCCTTTTCGTTTGATCTTTTATAAAAAACTCACCGACCCGATCACGGGTCTGTTGTCCAATTCGTTCCCTTGATCGCGGTGCCGGGCGACTGAGTCGTTGTTGTCGCGATATTGCTTGAACAATACGCCCAATTGTCCTAAAAATTCCATTGTTCTATTAGAGCCCAGTTGTGGTTGTTCCAAATTTTTCTTTAAACGAAGCATAAAAATGGGATAAGTTCTCAAACCCTAGATCCAGATAAAAATCGGATGGCTTTTGTTTTTTGTGCCTGATTAAATAATGGGCTTCGTCCAAACGCTTTGCCAATAACCATTTTTTTGGCGTTGTACCAAATGCTCTAGCAAAATCTCGCTTAAAGCCGGAAAGACTTCTTCCGGTCAGTTTTGCAAAAGATGTTACTGATACATTGAACATAAAATTCTGGTTCATAAATTCTTCCAAATCTATTTTGTAGGGTTCGGAAAAATCGAACAGAATTTGTTTAAAATCAGGGTTGCACTGTATTAATAACTCGATGGCTTCCCTGATTTTTAAATCTGCCAATCGTGGCGTTGCTTCTTTTTTCTTATTGATATACGGAGCCAGTGAAACGAAATAATTTTGCAGAAAATCATCCGGTTCAAATAACAATTTCTGTTTGCCGGTGTATTTTTTGTCCACCACAATTTTGTTTTCCAAGGCATACTGTTGCAATGTTTCCTTGTCCAACGTAATGGATACAAATTGGTATTTCCCCGATTTTGCAGGATATTTTATCGTTCTTATTAATTGATTTTTACGAACCAATACGACGACGTTTTCAGGAATTACGCTATTTCCGTCAGCGTGAAAAGCGTGTGTTTCTCCCGATAATTGAAATCCTAAGAAATGCTCGGGAATAAACTCTTCATTTCCTCTATGCTTTTCAAATACACAGGAATAGACCAACTTATCAAAAATAATTTCACGCTTTGCTTCCATACCACAAATATCTTAAATTTTAATTCAACCCGACAGCTCCTGCACCCGCGATTTCTTTATCCTGTTCTGGAGAGCCCCCCGAAGAAGCTATAGCCCCAATGATATTCCCGTTTTTATCCTTCAGCACGACACCTCCAGCAATGGTCAATAGTCCGTCATTTGAATTCAGCATTCCATATCCGTGAATATCTGCTCCGGAAACGATTGTGCCCATTATGTCACTATCTACACCGAACATTACGGCGGTTCTGGCTTTTTTTACGGCAAATTCTATTACTCCAAAGACACTGTCTAATCTTGCAAAAGCAAGCAGATGCCCCCCAGCGTCAACCACTGCAATGCTTACGGGAATGTTTAAAGCTTTCGCTTTTTCTATGGAAGCATTTAAGGCTTTCGTTGCTTCGTTATAAGTTATGTTCATTTTTCAAGTTTTTATGATCCGTGCTTTATGGACTTCTATTTAGCTTTTAGCCGTCCAAGCTTCTGCCTGCAATTGTTTTACAAAATCTTCTGTTTCTTTTGGATGTACATTTCTGAAGTTCGAATTTTCATCCAACGCCACATCAACGATACACTCCGCCATCGATTGAGGATCTAACTGGTTGGCCAAAGCTTCGGCAGTACCATCGAATGCAGATGGAGGTGTAAAATTGGTTTCGGGATTGTACCAACGGGAAATTGTATCAACACCTCGATCATTAAAACCGGTTCCAAAAATACCCGGATTACAGGTTGCAATCTTGATATTGAATGGCGCCAATTCTGTTTTCAACCCCTCAGCGATTGATCCCATTGCGTGCTTGGATGCACAATAAGCGGCCACATAAGGAACGGTCCATAATTCTCCCATAGAAGTTGTGAAAACAATTTTACCAGGTCTTTTTTCGTCAATAAATTTTTTGATAAAACCTTGCGCCAGTTGCAATCCACCAAAAACATTGACATCAAACATCGAACGGATTAGGTTTACAGGCTGCTCCGCAATGGGACCACCTTCCATAATTCCGGCATTACTGATCAAAATATCGATATCGTATTTTTTAGTGATATAAGCGATATCTGTAGCATTGGTTACATCCAATTTATCCACAGTCATTTCTACGCCTTGCTCTTTGGCATCTCTTATCAAGTCGCTCATTTGCGGATAAACTTGCACTGTTGCAATCACCTTATGTCCTTTTTTTGCTAAATCAAAAGCGGCAATTTTTCCAAATCCACTTGCAGCTCCTGTGATTAAAATTCTCTTGCTCATATTTTCTGTATTTAAAAGTTATACAGCAAAATTGGACTAATTAGCGATGAAATTAATTCGTGAGAAGTTCAAAATTATATTGGCAGAAAGTCCAAGCAATTGTTGGGTGTTAGCTATTTATCATTTTTTGTTTCAGATAACCTATTGAGCAAGAAATGCAACAGCCTTCGTTAAAAAAGTCTCATAATTTTGATAAAATGCGGCGTGCCCCGAATCTGAAAATTCCAAAAGAATAGCGTTTTCTAAATTTTGTTTCATATTGTAGGCATTTTGAATGGAAATTGGAAGGTCCTGATCACCATGTACGATTAAAACAGGTTTTTTGATAGCCTTAATTTCATTCAGTGCTCCGGGGTCTGGCTGTGCCCAGGTTAGTACAGCTGTAAACTGAGCAGACGAACTGGCATCGCTAAGCACTGGATCTCTATCAATTATCCGTTGATGAACTCTAGCATAAGATGATTTTCCAGACGCAATACTTGACTGTGAATCGGTAAATCCGAATTTTAAGTAGGAATCTTCGGGGCTAAGTCCAGCACTTCCAGCAATTATATTTGGAAGATTGGAAAGACCAATAGCTCCTTTAGGCCCACTATCAGCTAAAATTATTTTATTAATTAATCCGGGATCCGTCAAAACAATTCTTTGAGCCACAAATCCGCCCATTGAAAATCCCATAATATTGACCTTCCCTAAATTCAATGCTCTGATAAAATCAATGGCATCGTTAGCCATTGCCTGAATAGTATTGGGGGTAGCTCCTTTGGAAGATGCCACTCCTTTATTATCAAATATGATCAATTTGTATTCTTTCGCGAGACCGTCGGTCACGGCAGGATCCCAATCATCCATAGAACCACCTGTTCCAGGTAGTAATACTAGCGGAATTCCTCCATCTTTACCCCAACTTCGGTAAGCGAAATCTGTTCCTTTCACATTGATGAAGCTGGTCTTCGCATTTTTGTGATTTACAATGGTTGTCTCCTGCCCTATTGGTAAATCATTATCGTTGCTACACGAAAACGATACTGCGGAAAAAAGGCTTAAACATAGTGCGCCTGCGATAGTAAATTTTCTGAATGTCTTCATTTTATTATTGTTTTAATGATTATAAAGCAAACTTAAAACGATCCCCAAAGCAGTACATACCCAAAACAGTTGAACCGGACAATTTTGTAAGTGAATTAGTCAATTCCGCGGCTCATATAGTTTCATAGAAAAGTACCTCTACGTTCATTAAAGGACAATGCTTTCTATCAAAAACCTACATAGCCGGTTCTTTTATCTACCGATATCTTACTTTCAATCCGATTTATAAAAATGGAACTTCCTGTTCGAGCTTTAAAACTCCCAGCTCACCTGTGAATATGTCCACTTGAACCTATTCTCCGTTTAACACCCACGCCGACCAACATACATTTGTTGCAACAAAAGAAATCAGATCGTAAAATCTAAAACAAAAAAGAAATGAAGACAAAAATAACAACAATCCTTATGGTAGCGACATGCGCACTATGTATTCCTACAATTACAAGTGCACAGCACACCATAGCAAAAACGGAAAGCGTAAACTCAGAAACCGGTATCAGACCTTATAAGATCAATATTCCACAAGTTAAACTTGATGAACTGAAAAGACGTATTTCGGAGACCCGGTTTCCAGATAGCGAAACGGTAAACGATGAATCACAGGGCATACAACTAGCCCAGTTAAAAGAACTGATCAATTATTGGGGAAATGGCTATGACTGGCGTAAGCTTGAAAACAAACTGAACGCGCTGCCACAGTTTGTCACCAAGATTGATGGACTTGACATACAGTTTATCCACGTGCGTTCAAAGGAAAAAGGTGCCTTACCCCTTATCCTTACACATGGGTGGCCAGGGTCACCCATGGAATTTATCGATGCTATAGGCCCACTGACAGATCCCGTCAAATACGGTGGTAAAGCTGAAGATGCCTTTGATGTTATCATTCCCGCAATTCCAGGATATGGATTTTCCGAAATCCCTAAAGAACTTGGCTGGAACCCAGAGCGTGTTGCCAAAGCCTGGGATATTTTGGTAAAACGTCTGGGCTACACAAAATATGTTTCTCAAGGTGGAGACCATGGGTCTGTAATCTCCGACGCGCTTGCAAGACAGGCTCCTTCGGGGCTATTGGGTATCCACCTGACCATGCCGGCCACAATTCCTGCAGACCTGGTAAAACCGATCAACGCTGGTGATCCCGCTCCGACAAGCCTTTCTCCAGAAGAAACAAAGGCTTATAATTCAATGCGCACTTTCTTTGGCAGAAACGCAGCGTATGGCGGGATGATGGTGACTAGGCCACAAACTACAGGCTATTTGCTTTCTGATTCTCCAACTGCACTAGCAGCGTTTTTATACGAAAAGATCGCTGAGTGGTCAGAAAGTAATCTCCGGCCAGAAAAAGTAATTAGCCGCGATGCGATCCTTGACGATATAACATTGTATTGGCTAACCAATACCGGAGCATCCTCGTCCCGCTTTTACTGGGAAAATAATAACAACAATTTCAGTTCCGAACATCAGCAAACAAAGCGCATAAAAATTCCTGTAGCTATTTCAGTATTTCCGCATGAAATCTATCAAGCACCAGAAAGCTGGTCGAGAGCGGCTTATCCTTCTTTATACTATTATCATATCGCACCAAAAGGTGGGCACTTTGCGGCATGGGAACAGCCGGAGCTCTTCACGCAGGAAATGAGGAACGCTTTTAAAACGCTACGGGATCAACTGTGATGATCTTCCTTTATGATCCAAACTGTCCATTCAGGGCTTAAAACGTCTATTTCAAGCAGTTTACAGTGGCAGCAAAAGCATAATTCCAGTCTATTTGCACAAAGAATTTAAGGTTTAATTATTAAAAATATAGAAATGAACAGATTAGCAATTTTAGTAGTGACAGTTTTGATGATGTTCTGCTCACACTCAAAAGGACAGACCTTATCTGGTCAGGTGACATGGGAATGCACGCTTAAAAGGAAATCCCCCGAAGAAGGCGAAATACGGATGAAGGCCAGGATCGCCCCCGGATGGCATATGTATGCACTGGGCAACAGCCCCCTGAGCCCGATCAAGATGAATTTTAAATTCGAGCCTGACAGAACTTACCAATTGGTGGGAAATGTGAGCCAGCCCAGCCCACTGTTGAAGTTTGATAAACTTCTGGGCATGCCAGTTACCTATTTTGAAAATGAGGTCGAGTTCGGTCAGAAGATCAGATTAAAGGGCAAAAATGGAACAATCCGGGGAACCATTCAGTTTATGCAGTGCAGCGATCAGGTATGTGTTCCGCCACAGGATTTCGGCTTCTCCCTAAAAATCTTCAACTAAAAACAAACTATAAACAGCTTAAAAATTTAGATCATGAAATCAATAAAAGAAATACTATACGTTTTGAGCCTGCCTTTGATCATTGCCCTGATCATGGCCTTCAAGGGTATCAATGATGATAAAAACCTGCAAAAGATCAAAAGCAGCAACTCCGACAAAAGCTTCGCGGTGGTCGAGCTCTTTACTTCAGAAGGTTGCTGGAGTTGCCCTCCCGCAGATGAGCTTATTGCAAAACTTGAGAAGGATAACCTGAATAAAAAACTTTATATCATGGCCTTTCATGTCGATTACTGGGATCATCAGGGATGGAAAGATCACTTCAGCAAAAGCAGTTTTACCGAAAGACAGAAACAGTACGCCACATGGATGAATCTAAGTACCTTATATACCCCCCAGATGGTCATCAATGGCAAACAGGAAATGGTCGGATCGGAAACAGGCAAAGTCATCAGCAGCATCCAGTCCGCGATGCTGGAACAACATACTGAAACCCTTGCTTTAAAAGTATTGAAAGCCGAAGGCAAAAATATCCAGATCGCTTATGTATCATCCTCTAGCTCCAAAAATTCGGACATCCTGGTCGCTCTTGTCCAGAAACACGCTTCCTCTCAGGTATCTGCGGGAGAGAACGCCGGAAAAGCCCTCTCCCATGTGCAGGTTGTACGCGAGCTGAAGAGCATGGGCACTAAAGCCCAGGACAGTTTCTCTTTTAAACTTCCGGAAACCGGTCATGCATGGGAAATCATCGCTTTCGAGCAGGACAAGAAATCCGGAGAAATACTAGCTGCCACAAGCATAAACCTTTAGGAAATAGATTGTCCACTTCGGGGATCCAAAAGAAGAATTCAACCTGCAATATGTCCGGTCCAACTATTTTGAGCTTCCCTAGGGCAGTACTTTACCTTAATTTTAACATAACAAAAGAGCAAGATCATGAAACTCCTAAAGCGAATCCAACTGATACCCACCATATTCATCTGCATTGTGGTCGGTCTTATCGCCCTTCAATTTTTCAATAGAACCATTGAACAAAAAGCCGTAACCGGACATATCAGAAATGTGCCTAAACAGGTCCAGCTTATCCTAGAACGTTCCTGTTTCAACTGCCATTCCAATGAGCAGCGGCTATCTTTCTTTGATAAAATTGCCCCGGTATCGTGGATCGTAAACAGGGATATTAACCGTGCACGGGAAGTGATGAATTTTTCCGAGTGGGATAAGCTCTCCGATGCGGAACAGAAAAGTAAATTTTATGCCATTTACAATATGGTAAACGCGGGTAAGATGCCCCTGCCTTCCTATGCGCTCACACATCCGGACTCAAAACTATCTGCTGTTGAAGTAGCGACCATAAAACAGTATGCCCTTTCGCTATCCGCAAAAGATGGTTTGCTACCTGCACGTCAAGGTATTGCGAACGTAATAGAAACAACAGCTGCCCTTGCCCCGGTATCACCGAACGGAATCCCGTACAATGCCGATTTTAAGAACTGGAAAGTGATCGGCATGAGCACGCTTATCGACAATACAATACGCGTGATTTACGGAAATGACATCGCTGTCCGCGCTATCGAAGAGGAAAACTTCCACCCCTGGCCCGATGGCAGTGCAGTGGCCAAGGCGGTTTTTAAACAGACCCGAAAATCCAATGGAGATATCGTGCCCGGAGATTTCGTAAACATGCAGTACATGGTAAAAGACGGAAAAACATTTAAGGAAACCGAAGGCTGGGGCTTTGCGAAATTCAATGGTCAAGATTTAAAACCTACCGGAAAGACCGCACTGTTTGCCCAACAGTCCTGTATCAGCTGTCATAGGCAGCTCGCAGAATCGACGGGTTACCTGTTCAATGTTCCGCCGAAAGTGAGCTCCAAAAGAATGATCCAGCAATATTTAAAAACTGTCCAAAAATGAAAAAGATCTTATCCGTACTATTTCTATGTAGTTTAATCTTCGGCTCATGCAGCAAGAACATATCAGATAAAGAGAATGGAAAAATACGGTTCATGTTTGAACCCGGCGAACTGAAATTTAACTCATCATCTTTTAATACGGACAGGCAGACGATGTCGGCATTATACGGGAATAAGGAAGCCCTGTCCCTCCTGGAAGGAGCCCGACATAGTCACGACCGCGTTTCCCTCAAGCTTGTTACCTATAAAATGATGGAAGATCCGCAATATTTTGGGAGTAAAGTAAACGGTGAACTCTTGCGTGTAGAAACGGTAAAAGCCGGCGGCGATGGCAAACTGGACTATACCACAGAATATGGTGAAATACCCTCCGGGGAATCTAGAGAGCAGCGTATTGCCGACATAATGGATACTGATCCCGTAAATTTTCCACAATGATAGCTTCAACTCAATAATTTAAAATCGACAAAAAACAGATCCAATGAATACAATAGCAAATTTTGGCAAAAAGGTGATTTTCACCCTCTCGTTATCCCTGATTGCCACAGCAGGTGCATCATTAGTCCACGCCCAACAGCTTTCTCAGGATAAACATGCACAGGCTGACAACACCGTAGACTCCGCATTCCAGCATACAAAAAAAATAAGGGCAGGACTGCTTGATATAGGCTACGCAGAGGTCGGTTCAAAAACTGGAAAGCCCGTTATACTGCTCCATGGATGGCCATACGATATCCATAGTTTTGAAAAATCCGCTGAATTGCTTGTAGCAAAAGGATACTGGGTACTTGTGCCCTATCTCCGGGGTTATGGAACAACAACCTTTATTTCGCCAAAGGCTGTACGTAACGGACAGCAGTCAGCTGTGGCGCTCGATATCATCGCCTTCATGGATGCCCTGAAAATAGATAAAGCTGTTGTTGGGGGCTTTGACTGGGGCGCCAGGACTGCCGATATCATGGCTGCCCTCTGGCCGGAACGTGTTTCTGCACTCGTAGCCGTAAGCGGGTATCTGATCGGGAGCCCCAAAACAAATGAGATCCCACTTCCACCGGCTGCTGAATTCTTGTGGTGGTACCAGTACTATTTCTCAACGGAGCGGGGTTACAAAGGTTACAAAGCACATACAGCGGCTTTTAACAAACTGATTTGGAAAACAGCCTCCCCGAAATGGTCTTTTGATGAAGAAACCTATCAGCGCTCGGCCAAATCGTTTGAAAATCCTGACCATGTTGCTATCGTGATCCATAATTATCGCTGGCGGTTGGGGCTGGCTCCCGGAGAGAAACAGTACGACGAACTTGAAACAAAGCTCGCCAAATCACCGGATATCACCGTACCGACCGTGACCCTGGAAGGTGATGCCAACGGTGCGGCGTTTCCACTCCCTGAAAACTATGCTTCCAAATATAGAGGAAAGTACAAACACCATAACCTGACGGGAGGGATCGGACACAACCTACCACACGAAGCTCCCAAAGAATTTGCGGATGCCATTATTGAGGCCGACTCGCTCTCTAAATAATAAAGAAATTAATCACAAAAAATATTATGAAAAATTCAACATACAAAAAGATTTATTTTACAGGAAGTATCCTGATATCAATATGGTTTGGGCTCAGCGGCTTTTTTGAACTGACACATAACCCTGCAGTATGGGACATCACAAAAAAATTAGGCTATCCAGCGCATTTTATATACATTCTCGGTGTATTCAAAATTTTAGGTGTTACCATATTACTGATCCCGAATAGATTTAAAAGGCTTAAGGAATGGGTTTTCGCAGGTATGTATTTTGACATTATTTTTGCGTTCTTCTCAAAAATTGCTGTTCTTGGACCTTCTTCCGTAATCGATACATGCGTTGCCATTACTATCCTTTCAGTTACCTATTTTTCATTTAATAGGATAAATCATGTCATTTATACAGCAAAAGATCTAAATACTTAAATTACAAGTATCAGGTATTTAGATATAAAACATTTTTCGCTAATTTGCTGGTATTTCAAACAGCCCGAAATACCAGCAAATTATATAAAACATTATCAGCTTAACAACGGTGAGCAAAGTATGAAGACACCTTTTTATATATCCCATAAACTAATATGGATCAGTTCAATATCATTGGGTATACTAACATCTATCCCAAAGATTGTGGACCATAATTTTATTCTTTCTGAGGGTATTGCCGACTTTGGTGTAACCACGGGTTTTGCTCTTTTGATCTGGTACTACAATATCTATTCGATACCAGCCTATACAAAGAAAACGGGCAGCAAAAATGTGATATCACCTCAACTTTTCAGAGGTTTAGGAGTTGGTTTGGTATTGATGTTCCTACTTTCCTCAATACAGTATTACATCCTTTCACATCTCAATTTTGGACCTAAAATGCTGATGTATGAGGTCAGAGGTGTACTCATCAACCTGACTTTCTATATGTTTATACATCTTCTATACCAAACTTATCTCAACCAGCAGGTGGTGCGGGAACTTGAGCGTTCGATGTCCGCGAACCTCGCAGCACAGTATGAGCTTTTAAAACAGCAGGTAAATCCGCATTTTCTGTTCAACAGTCTCAACACGTTAAAATACATGGTGGAAAGCAATGACACTCAGTCAGCGGAATTTATCATCAAGCTTGCTGATTTTTACAGGTTTACTTTGGGCAGCCTCAAACTGAACCTACTTCCACTCGGAGAGGAGCTACAGATCATGGACTCCTATATTTACCTATTAAAAGCACGTTTTGAGGAAGGTTTAGTTGTTTCAATGAATCTAGGACGTGAAATTTATGGAAGTTTTATTCCTCCTTTTACATTGCAGCTCTTGGTAGAGAACTGCATTAAACATAATATAGTTTCACTTGAGAAACCCCTACATATATCCATTGGGCAGGAAGGTGATTACCTTATTGTCAGCAATAATATGCAGCCCAGAAAAATATCGGAACCTTCTACCGGTTTAGGACTTGAAAATATCAACCAGCGTTATCTTCATCTATCCGAAAAGGAGATTAGTATCCTAATGGATACTGAAACATTTACTATAAAACTTCCCATTATATATGAACATACTAATAATTGAGGACGAGATTAAAGCTGCCCGTTCCCTCGAGAACCTGATATTGAAACTTCGTCCAGAGTCTAAGATCATGGCAAAGATCCAGAGCGTTGAAGGAGCTATAGATTACCTCTCTGACAGCGCCAGCCCGGATCTTATCTTTATGGATATACAACTTTCTGACGGAATCAGTTTTGATATATTCAAGTCGGTAAAGGTTATATGTCCTGTCATCTTTTGCACAGCATTTGGTGAATACGCAATGGAGGCTATAAAAGAGAACGGAATTGATTATCTACTTAAACCCTTTTCAGAAACAGACCTAAAAAACGCTTTTGAAAAGGTAGATAATTTCAAGAATTTCTTTCAGAAAACCACCGAAAATAATCTTGTTGAACTGATCCAGAAGATCAGTGGCGAAGACAATAAAAAGAAGAGCTTTCTCGTGTTCAAAAACAATAAGTACATGACGGTGAAGACAGAAGATATTGCCTTTATCTATATTAACTACACCTCTCCGACCATGGTGACTTTTAAGGGTGAGCATTTTGATCTCAGTCAATCCCTGGATCAGCTGGCCACCCAATTATCTGGCAAAGATTTTTTTCGGCTGAACAGACAGTATTTAATCAGTTTTTCGGCCGTTAAAGAGGTTGAACATTATTTCGCCAGGAAGCTATATGTCAAATTGACTGTCCACACAGACCATAAGCTGCTTATAGGCAAAGAAAAGACCGCCCAGTTCCTCAGTTGGCTGGAAGATCGTTAAGAAACAAATGTCCGCTTTATGCTTGAATATGTCCACTTAAAAGTTAACCTGTTTTGGTCTTCGATCTAATTTAAAGTTCGTAAGATCATTTGGAATAACAGATTAGATCCTTGCATTAGGAATTATAGCTTGATCTGATAAAGCTGCTTACGCATGCCAACCAATTGCTGCATTAGCTTATCCTGATCTGGCACTGCCGGAAGTAAACTGTGCAAGCAGAGTTCCTGCACTTCCTGAAAGAGCTCTTGCGACCAGACAAAAAGTTCATCATAGCTATAAGCACCATTTTTGATGCGCAGGAGCTCTTCCCTATTGACACGTTGTACCTGTAGTTCACTTTTAGACAAAATCTCTTTTGCCTGTTGCAATAGACGTATGGTATGCATCATATTTTTGGCGTCATAGCCCTGCCCGTGATTCATTGTCCCTAGAAAGCGCGCTTCATTGCGTTCTGAAACCCAACTAAAATATTCATTATAGGACTTACAATACGAAGAGTAAGCTTCGTGATTAACAAAGAGGTACGCACAAAGTGTTTCTTCCTTACGGATAGAACTGCAGGAAACCTCAGTGCTCTCTGGTGTAGCAACGATGCCTTTGTAACCCAAAGTCTGAGTCTCATCATAATACAGGGCATACATCCCCTTTGCATGTTCGATCTTCGCTAAACCACAGTTTTCCTGTTTCCACAACTGCTTGCTTAACCAGGCTCTTAACGATAAACTACCATTACCAGCTATGATAAAGCAGAAATCCAGTAAACTTTTACGTTCTCGATCCATCGGATTGTTGATTTTCTTGTTCAATCCTTTTGCCTTCCGCACCTGTACCATGGCGTATTGCGCAAAGGTCATTGCGGCCTCTCTGGTGATAAAATCCTGCATTTTAAATTGATCAAACAGAGGATCTTTGTATAATATGCAATCGGTAGGACTAGCCAAAAGCTCCAATACAGTAGGATTACTCTTTGAAAGAAGCTTCACAAAGCGCCCGAGCTCATAGTAAACTTCATCATTGCTTGCATTTGCAACCTGCGCAATATATTGACCGCCCAAGTAATATTCCAGGGGCAGATAAAATACCCCCCTGATATCGGTATCGGAAGATGCTGTCGCCAATCCATATGCTCGGCTACCTACAACGGCCTCAAACAGGATCAGCCCGCTATCTCGAAGTTCGTCTATAGTCATCTTAATACGGTTTTAAAGTAATTCTCCAGTCCTTCCTTATCCGATACGGATACGGGAACCTGTTTTACTTGATGCTCTAAATCTATTAACCTTGTTTCAATATAATTCCTTATGGACGCTGAACAGTTGTATATAAACCCCTCATCTACTTGACTCTTCAACAGCTGCAATTCCAACACTTCGATTTTTACAACATCAGGCAATAATACGGATAGTTCTGCCAATGTCATAGGCGCATAACTGCGATAGGTGATATTCCAGTCTGCTGAAAGTAAAGATCTTAGGATATAAAATAAGCTCTTGAGCTTCATCGTTTCTCGTTGGAGATCTTCAATTTTGCTACGAACAATCCCTAAATAATGATGGGCGTGCCTACGTGCGTCAAAATAATTTTCGACCATTGTCCTAAAACTTGTTTTGAATCCGTTAAACTCGTAATAGACGACTGGCGACTGTATCCATTCAAATGGACTCACATTACTCCTATACAATAATGTGAGTACTTTAAAAAGGTCCCAACCTACCATATCGAGGTCATCGATTATTGGAAATCGCATTTCGGTCGCCAGCGGAAACAAGCGGGTGTAGTCCTCCGCTTTTCGCACATAAAAAAAACGTACGTCGTAATCACTGTCGATGGATGGGAAACCCCAACCCCGACTTCCTGATTCACAGGCAAAAAGTATACGTATCCCTTCACTCGCTTCTATTTCCATTAGCTTTTTAATGATATGTGCTTTCATTTCTTCGTGTTTTTTAATTTTTCATTAACACAAAGATCGATTGCGATACTGAAGCCTTTTTGCGCATTAAAAAAAGAACATAAAAACAACAGGAGATTACTCAATATCAGGCATATAATTTTTCGTGAAAAATCGACCCTTACATAGGAACATAAAAGTACGCAGATAGATTGCGTAAAATAAGGTAGCAACTCTTCCATTCGTCAAACCTAAAACACCGACTTGCATTAATACTCAATAATATATAGATTTGAGTTTCCCAATAAAACCATATATGAAATTTTTATTTCCAGTCATCTTTATAGTCTCTTTTTTTATCGGATGTAAAAAAAACGAAGAAAAAGAAAACGGCATAGGTACAATTACAGTAAACAAAGCTATTTATGCCTTTGATAAGGGATCTAAACAAACATCGATCGGAAATCTAATTGTTGATGGTAAGCTAGTAGACGGAATAAATCATCTGTACACTTTTAGCTCTACGACTAGTAAAAATAGCATAAAATTACTGTTCTTTACCCGTAACAATCAACTTTCTTCTGGCAGCTATTTTATCAATTCTGTCTCAACGATTGTGAAAAATAATGCTATAGATGTATCCTATAAATTAGAGGAAGATTACGGACAAACCGACAGAATCAACGTAACCAAGGGAACATTGGTAACCAAAAAATATGGGAATAGAGAAATTTTAGAATTCGAGACCAATACAGAGAACAGAATCACTTTAAAATGGGATGGTGAATTCAAATAACAGTCAAAAATGAACATTGTTAAGCTTAGAACAAAGTGCCTTAAAATTTGGTTGATCGTTATCTACCTATTATTCTATACTGAAGGATTTAGTCAGACCAAATATTTCCTTTTTGAAGAAGATAGCAAAGAGTTCGTAACGTCATCCTTTAGGTTAAACACGTATCCGCTATATAAGATTAAGCGTGAAGTGCATCTTTTTAATGTAATCAGTAGGGTACAGACGTTTATTGGTAATAAGGGTATATATAATGGACAACATGATTATAATATCATGCTATTTTCCATTCTCCCTGATTTAGATGGTTCAGAAGATTGGTATGAAATCAACCCCGATACTGTACGTTCTTCAATGATTAACTTTAAAGATCTGGAAGAGCTTCATAAAAAAAATACGTTATCGTACTTCAACACCACTGTGAAGCAAACAACAAAGTATTTTAATGCGTATAAGCTAATTATAAAAAGAGGAGATACTTACTATGCACCAAAGTATTGTTTGTTACAGTTTTATGCAGTCCGCAATCGTCCGCAAGCTTTTACGAATGTCTATGGGACTATCAATACCCAAGATTCGGCCTATAGTGTACTTCAATTCGAAAAAATATTTAAAGGAGCTTACCCTAGTTTACAATTCCCTTTATATCGAACAGGTGAAGACCCGCTCTCCTTTTTAGATTGGTCCCGGGACAGAAGAGAATATCTATCCAAAAAAATCACCTTAGCACAGCATGCAACGGGATATCAGTTTTGGACCTATGTGGATTGGACACAACATGAGTATAATTATGATTTTGAGCGAGGAATTGATCGATTTGTATATACTCCGGAAAAGGGAATCATCGGGGGCTCATTTGACTTCTATTTTTATTACCACAGAAAAATGCTACCCATAAAATACACGGATTTTCTAAATAATATCAGGGAGGAAAAGGTGATGATCGCTGAGTAATTTAATTTTAATGCCTAAATTTAAAAGCGGACTCCTAAGTTTAACTATTGGTTATCTATTCGAATTACCCTTCAAGATTGATATGATTTAAATCAAGAAGTATTGTCAAGAAAAAATTCCGATAAGTTGCGGCTTCCAGTTCTTCTGACCAAAACTCATATCAGTTTATTATTCCACTTCAATAATTTCTTGATGAATTATAGCGCCATAGTAATCTCTCTTGAGATATCTATATATTCCCTTTGGAAGCTCTATCTGTACCGAATCCTTTTGGGAAGGTGACAAGTAAACTGGGATCGCTGTTTTATCAAATTGATATTCCTTCTCATGATAGATGTAAATGGCAGATTTGCCTGATTTGGTCGAATCAGTACTTAATAGAAGATATCTTCGATTGAAATCATTGGATCCAATCACTATTTTATCGCTATTCAGATTATTTGATAAATACAAGTCATTACCATTCAACACCTTGTTATCCATAACGTATATTGAATCGTTAATTTCTTGCATAGCTAAAAATTTAACTTGATTAATCGTATAGGGATCAATTTTAGTCAGTTTCTTAAAATACTGAGCCATACTTTTATTTTCTCCAGTATCCCCCTCTTCAATATGTCCTCCTCCGGCTAATACAATAACTTTAACTTGATTTTTTGTAGCGATTTCACTTTTTTGAATAAGATTCTTAGCTTGTTGGAGATCTCTTTGACTTGCATTGCCAAAATCTTCATAGCCAATCACTTTTAAGCCATAAATTCTTGCCGTTCTAATGAGATTCGCCATATTAGGGTCCCTAGTGTAAAATCCACTCTCAACATTTGGGAATCCCAATCTATTAATCCGGTCTTCATCTTCGGATAGACTTTCTAAAGCCAGGACATTAAAACCTTCTTTGGAAAGTTTTGGTAGCAAAAGATTGATTAACAAACGGCAGCGTGGTTGTAAATGATTCTCGTTAAACATAAGCACTCGATGTGCCTTAATTTTTTCGACTATCTCGTCGATTGTAACAGCCGTTTTTTCGACTGCTTGTTGTTCTTGTTTAGTCGCGCTATCATATTGAACACTTTCACCAAGAAACGAACTATATGATTTAAATAATTCGTTCGCAAATTGGCTGTTTTCGTTTTGCAGAACAAGCTTTTCTAAGGTATCTCTTGGGTATACATAGTTAACATATCCCCTATCTTTAAAAGCTGACTCAGCTATACTAAAATAATCGGGTTCTTCATCTGGTTTTTGCTCGACAAATTTTGCTCCGTAAGCCAAAGAATTGTAGGAAGTTTTTATGCTTTTTAAAACATCCTTAGCACTTTCTTGCATATCGGTGATTTCCGTCCTAACCTCGCTAATCAAAAGAAATGAACCTTTTTTATATGGGATCGCTACACTACTTATTATATTATCTCTATTTTTCTGAATACTTCGATAATAAATACAATGATACATAGAAGTATCTGCAGTGAACTTTGAGACATCTAAAAAAGTTTCCAAACTACCCACAAAATACATCGGGTTTCTTGTCACATCATATGTACCCCACAAAACAATATTCTTTGATGGAAACTTTATTTTTCTCTTTCGAAAAACAGACCTGACATCTTTTAAATCTATATACTTAGATCCGAGGTTTGCGTTCCCATAGAAATCAATCTTTAGTCCTAATGAATCATTTGTCAATTGATTCATTCCCCCTTGAGCAAACTTATTTAATTTAGCTATTGGTCTATTTACAATTGTACAGCTAGAAAGAAAAAAAATAAATACCAAAATCTTATAGTGTATATTTAGCTTGAGATAGATCATAATTACAAGATTTTGGTTTAGAATATTTATTAACTGGACTTTGAATATTTACTCGTTAATATATGTATATCAGATGAAATTCGCAATGAGTTTATTAAATTAATTTAAAATATTAACCAATACTATGACGAATGAATTATTTGAATTTGAAATTTTAAAAGCCAGCAGAACCAGATTATTACAATTAATAGAAACAGCTGATAATAACATATTATTTAAGATTCCAGAAAGCTTTAACAATAATATCGTTTGGCAAATTGGTCACTGTATCACTTCCCAACAGCGACATATGTATATGCGTAGTGGCCTTCCAATGCATATATCACAGGATTTTATGGAAACGTTCAAAATTGGAACTGCACCGCATACATGGAAAAATACGCCAGACCTTGATGAAATAAAACATCTATTGCTTTATACAGTAAACCAACTTAGTAAAGATCTAGCATCGGGTATATTTGTTAAATACCAACCATTCAGCTTACCAATTGGCTTCTCCATTAATAATCACATCCAAGCACTTAAAGCTGCTAACTTTCACGAAGCCGAGCACAGCGGAATAATATTAACTTACTTAAAACTTCTTAGGCAATAAGATGTTCCCAGTTTTCATAAAAGTCCTGAATTTGAAAAATTCACTAGAGCATCGCAAGAAATAAGGAACTTCTTATTTTGTTTTTTACTTTCATACAGGGGCCGTGGTTCGCGAATTGAACAACGATACGCATTCCGCTACAAATTGCTCAAACTTTCGGTCCGTATTTCGCATCACCGGGCCATGACCGAAACATATGATGGAGGGATTCAGTCCTGCCAACTTCTGAAGCGATCTAATATTGTGCTGTTGATCCGACGTGAATATTTTTGGAGGGAGCCCTAGGCCAGTCACTGTTGTGAGCAGATTCATATTTGTAGCGCCATCCCCGATTATCAATACACCATCTCGCTCACGAAATAAAGAAATATGACCGCTTGAATGACCTGGAGTTTCTATGACCCGAAAGTTTCCGATGCTATCATTTTCAACGAGTGTACCGTCGACTTTGTGGCCCTGTCCTGCCCAATATTTTTGTTGAAGTTTTGCAATCCAATGTTTGGGATTTGGATAATCATTGGTTACCATACCTGTTTCTGTCCTAGCCACTTCATTTCCATGGCAAAGTAAAGGTATTCCAAACTCATCACAGAGCTGATCACTACAACCCTGATGGTCTGCATGCGCATGCGTAAGTACATGTTGGTGGACAGGTATTTTCTGAAGGGCATCCTTCAGCACATTGTATGAACTTCGTATCCCACAATCAACTAATACACCCTCTACGATATAGCAGTTGATACTGTTTCGTGGCATCAATGGAACATGGAACACTTCTTGGGCAATTTGATGTAACATAGCTTTTTTGTGCAAATCTATATCACTGAACAGAAATACATAAGGACATTTGTCCTATAATACTTTGGGGCTGTGTATTTGTCCCTTCGCCCGTGTAAGAGATCTCTGTGTAATGCCCAAATAGGATGCCAGGTCCTGTGTCGCTATGCGCTGAACGAGCTTGGGTTCATTCGAAAGAACATAGTGATATTTATCCAGAGCTGACTTATTATTGTAATTCAGGAGATATTGTTCCTTTTGGCTATATTCCCGTTCCATCACAGCTTGTATAACCTTGTGCCAAGAATTCACTTGACCAAGAAGGTATTGATAATCAGTATAGCTTATCCTATGGATTATACTATCTTCCACAGCCCTGATGCTCCTTCTGGATTTTTCCTGAGCGACAAACTCAGGGAATGAGGTTACAAATTCATTTTCAAATTTAAAGCAGGTTATATTTGCTTTGCCCTCCTTGTCAATAGCATATGCTTTTACCGCACCACAGGATATGAATCCAATATGACGACAAGGTTCGTCCATATGAATAAAAAAATCACCCTTCTTCAAACCAAGTGATTTGAAGAACTGAACAGAAAAATTTATTTCGTCAGCAGACAACATCCCTATCGAGAATAGATATTTTTCAAGCACATCCGTCATATCATCTTATTTTGTCCTCTATTGCTGATCTTAAAAAATTTGGAGCCTATACCAAATCCGGCATACAAAATTAAGAATAATTGCATTAACACGTTTGACTGCTAAAAAAGGCGTCATTACGACAAATTATTTATAAAATTTCGGATCAGAAAATTTCCTTCAAACGAAATCGGTTGCGTAATCTTGTAGCCCATAGGCTCATGCGCCAAGTGTTCGATCCCGGCCTTGGAATTACATAATACTTTGCTTTGATAATTTCTGAAATAACAATACCTTAATAAGGAACATTTCCTTTTCTTAATCTCAAAACAACATGTTGAATTTGAGGCAAAAGCAGCAGAATAATGATGACAAAAATCAAACCTGTCAACATCAGATCATAATAGTCCCTGATAGCGCGAGCCAATATTTGCTGACCGATCATTTGATTAAAATAGCCGGAAGATACTGTTTTTGACGTATACATATCACTGCCTGCATTTATGTACTGGTTTTGAATATCCAGTAAGGTAACAGGCAATTGAGGGCTGGTTTCGGTGAGCGATTCCCGCACCTTTTCCCTTACGGATGATTTTGCAAATAATTGAAGCTCATTATTAAGTGCCAGACTAGCTGTAAAGCCTATGAACCTTGAAAATATACCAATCAGAGAGGCATGGACGGCGATTTTGGAAGGCGCTGACGATGCCGCAAATGAAACAATCGGGACAAACAATACACCTGTTGCCACACCATAAATAAACATGGGCAAAAAGAAATCGGCCGTTTCGCCCTGTACAGAAACAAATAGTATCATATAGGCATAATATACTGCCATCAACCCAAAACCAACAATAATCATCCGGATCAGGTTATAGCCCATCAAGACAAATCGGGAAATGATAAACATGCTCAAAACAGTTCCAACAATTACCGCAATCCATATCGGAATGGTACTCAGTGGATGGTTTCCTAAAATCGCTTCAAGATAACCATAGGCAAGCCCAGTACTTCCTTTAAAGATATAAAAGGTAAAAAGAAGCAAAAGCCCAAAAACGAAATTCTTTGTTCTAAAGATCTGTAAATTGATTAATGGTCGCTTAAGTTTCAATTCTCTGCTAATAAAAAGAGAAAGAATAATTAAATTAACTAAACAAAGTGTGCTGATTAATGAACTATCAAACCATCCCAATTGTCGTCCGTACACAAGGATGTATCCAACTATCAAGATAAAAGACACATAAAATAAATAGCCTATCCAGTCCACCTGATACAGTGGTATTTTTCTGGTAAACCGGGCCTTACTGTTCATGGTAAGTAAAACAACACCTGTCAGCATAATGACTACAATAATAAATCCGTAGAATATCCAGTTGAAATCAAAGAAATGAATGACGACACTGATATAGATGGAGTAAAATGGTACAGCTATTTGTATACTGCCATAAAGGAGACTATAAGCAATCACACGGGCACGTACAGACTGTAACCGTGGAAAAATAAGCTGTAACACAATTCCCGACATCAATGCACAGGTAATACCCTGCAAAAACTGACAGAAAACAAATAATGCCCAATCTCTGAAATAAAAACAGACCACAGCACATAGTACATTTACCGCAAGTGCCAGCAGTAGATATTCCCTTGGTGCAAAATATTTTACGATTCTAAAATCCAGAGCCAGAAAGGCTACGGTAGAACCATAAATAACGACCATACCATATTGTACATCGGTAGCTTGTATTCCGTAAAAGCCCATCGCAGCAACCGGACTTCCGTAAAAGGCAAAACTAAACAGACTGCTCATGAGAATAGCAAATATGACGGACCTTGCCATCCATTCTGATACCCAGGATTTAAAAATTGGTATTTTATGTGCTTGCATCGTTAGTTTTTTAAAACGTAAACATTCGCATTCATTCCGGCAGAAAGCTTAATTAATTTTTCGGACATATCGGTCAGTTTAATCCGAACAGGAATACGTTGGATGATTTTAACAAAATTACCGGTAGCATTATCTGGCGGAAGCAGCGAATAACGGGATCCTGTGGTTGGCGAAAGGGACTCGATTTTACCGGTGAATTTTTCATTTGGAAAAGCATCGACTTCAACAGATACCGCTTGACCGATTTTGAACTTCCCAATCTGTGTTTCCTTAAAATTTGCTATTACCCACTTTTCCTCGGCTCTGTTCACCAAGAATGCCAAAGTCTGTCCGGGCTGTATCAGTTGTCCTGTCTGAATGGTCTTCTTCCCGATTTGTCCATCAAAAGGTGCTGTGATAACGGTATATCTAATGTCCAATTCTTGTCTTTCGAGAAGTGCTTCTTTTATCTTTATCTCTGCCTCTATGGCATTGCGCTGTACCCTGAAATCGTTTAGTTTAGATTCGGCGACCTGTAAAGAAGCTTTTGTCTGGTCATAATCTGATTGGGTGATGGATAAAGTAGCACTGATGTTGTCGAATTTTTGTTGTGTGGTCGATTCGTCCGCCAGTAGATTTTTATACCGATCAAATTCTTTTTGCTGCTGGTTCAATCGCGCTTTAGCACCTCCCAATTGGGCTTTGATGACTGCAATGCTCTTAACATGCGTTTCTTCACTTGCCGCCAAGATCGGTAATTTGGCCTGTGAGCTCATGAGTTCTGCGGACGCAGCATCTCTTTTCAGCCCGTACTCATCCAATTCAATCACCACAAGTGTATCGCCCTTTTTAATCTGCTGATTGTCCTTATAATATATTTTACGGATATAGCCCCCTACTTTTGCGTTTATCGGGGAAAGATAGGCATCAATCTGAGCGTCGTTGGTCTGTTCATAGCGATATCCCTCGAAAAAATAAGCTGCTGCCCAAATAATGATTCCTACGAATAATGTGATACCAAACCATTTGGTTAAGCTTACAACAATTTTATCTGTTTTATTTTTGTTCATGATATTTGTATTAAAGAATTCCGATAATTGCCAATAGCCTAATATGCGTAAGTTTGACGTTTGTTTGTGCCGTTGTCAGATTAAATTTAGCTTCCAGTAAAGCATTTTCGGCTTCTAGAAGATCGGTAAGAAGTGATTCCTGGTTTATGTAGCTACTTCTGATAACACGAACAGTTTCGGCGGTTTTAATGATATTTTGCTCCGCTGTTTCCATACTCTCCAAAGCCTGTTGCCGCTGCAAATAAGCTTCTTTTACCTGAAGATAGATTTCATCTTTTTTAATGTTCGCTTTTTCTCTTGCCTCATTACTGACCACTTGGGCATGAGCGATGGAATGCTTGCTTTTGTATAGATTATCGATAGAAAACTGGACTTTAACCCCCGTCTGACCAAATCCCCATAAATCATTAGAATACGGATAGAATGAAATCTGCGGATAGGTGTAATTGTAAGTTGAATACAAGGAGACTTTAGGTAACAGCGTCGCTTTTACCTGTTTGATGTTCATTTCGCTCAATTTGACAGTGCTATAGGCAATCTTGTATGCCGGCGATTTGTTAAAAGCGATGTCTACATAATCCTCATAGTCACCTTCAGTGATAGCGCTTAACTCGATTGTATCTTGGTATTTTATTGCCAGCTCAGCATCATTTTCACGCCTCATCAGAATATTGAGCCGTTGTTTAGCGATTTCAATCTTCTTCGTAACATCAGAAAGGCTGAGCTCCAGTTGCGCTAATTTTACGGAGGTTCTCAGTACATCGCTCTTTAGCACAGTGCCGTTTTTATGCAGGCTTTCTACGAGTGCCAGTTGTTTTTTTTCTGCACCAATTTCTGCATCAAGAAAATCATGGAAATGCAGAAACTTGTATAGATCAAAGTAAGCAGCTGCAACATTATATTTTACGCTGTGCTTTTGCAGATCAACTTCATATTGTATGCGTACCGCTTCTTCCTTTTTCATGACAATGTTTCTTTTGTCTTTACCACAATTGTAAAGATTGACGTTCAGGTTGTAACCCACGCCATAACCATAACCTTTTACAGGCACATCCTGTGGAGAAGAAAATAATCCATTGTCATAGATCAGGAATTTGGAATTGAGTTTTGCATCTCCACCAACCGAAAGCTCCGGCAACAAACGGTCTTTCGCTTCCAATATTTCTAAATTGCTCTGCTGGAGATGTAGGTCGGATAGTTTCAGTTGACGGTTATTTGTTTCGGCTACTTTCCAAATTTCTTCCAAACTTAATACCCGCGCATTTTCTATATGCTGGGCATAGAGTGATTGTACAAATAGGGCTAACAATATGCCCAAAATAGGGACTGTTCTATATTGTTTCATCGGTTTTCTTTATATATTTCTTTCCTTTTACTGGCCATGGTCTTACGATCTTTTTCAATTCATCAAAGGCAAAAGTTAAATCTACCATTGGCATAAAAGCATAGTTATACCCATAAGCAAACCAGAAGATATATGCACTGTCAATTTCTTCATCTGAATGATGTGATTTATTATCAGATTTTTGAGCTTGTGTTTCAAGTTTAAAATCTTTGTGAGATGTTATAATTTTATATTTCATAATGACTTTACTATTATTTACACTGCAAAATTATCCAGCATGGCGAAGTATGGTTTTATATAATTAGCCTAATATTTATTAAATTTGGCCACATGGAAATTCTTAGTCAAATAATACATATTGTTGATCAAAACCCTGATTCAATCCTCGTGATGCGACAGCAAACGGAGCAGCGTTTGCCTGCTCACCAGCACAATAAAGCTCAGTTGTTATTAGTTTATGGCGGGATTGCTTACTTGCAGACTGACGAAAAGGACTTCTATATTCCCTCAAATCATTATATTTGGATACCAAAAAATTATCGGCACAACCTGATGTTCAATACGCAGGACCTGTTTATTATCAATATCTATTTTCCGGAAGAAAGTGCTGGTAATTTTTATGAGGAATTGGGCATTTATCCAGTGAGTAAGCTCCTGGCAGAAATGCTCTCATTTAGTGAGAAGTGGCAAGGTGATTATTACAAAGGTTCGTGGGAGTATGAATTTTTAAATACGCTGAAAGGCGTATTATCAAAAGAAAATCTCAAAAAATTCTCCATACAACTTCCTACAACAGACGATCAAAGGCTCAATACCATAATCGACAGTTTTAGAAATCGGTTAAATGAAAATCTAAGTTTAGCGATGATTGCTCAGCAATCGGGAATGAGTGTTCGCAGTCTCACCAGATTATTCCAGCATAAATTGCACATTACATTTGTTCAGTACTTAAAAATGCTACGAATTATTAAGGCAATGGAATTAATCAACGATACAGATTTCAATATGACTGAGATTGCCTACGAGATTGGCTATTCAAATATAGCGGCTTTTAGCAATAACTTTTATCTGCTCACCAATATGAGACCTACGGAATTTAAAACGAAATAGCCTCTTTCCATTATGCAAAGCAACAATTGGTTCAAGAAGTTTAAAAACATTCAGCGAAAAAGAACATTTTTGTTAATTACATTATTAACTATTTTTCACCATATAAGCTCTGCTCAAAAAGATCCGCAGCTTAGGGAAGCACTTTCAACCATGACAAAAGCGTCTATTTCCGGAGATATCGAAGGTATTCTAAGTCAAACATCGCCCCATATAATTGAATGCATGGGCGGCATTGAGCAAGCAACAAAGGTGACCAAAGAACTTTATTCTTCTCTTATAAAATACGGGGTTAAAATTGATTCCATGATTAACTATGTCGATATGGATATCTCGAAGATTGATGGAATAGCGTATTGCTTTATTCCCCAAGTACTGGTCATGTCCATGCCCGAAGAAGACAAAATGGCGATCACCCTCAATCGATAGCATCTTTATCGATACAGCATCTTTTATTTTAAACGATTGAAACTTAGTTTCGTTTATAAGACATTGGTTGCGGTTTCAGCTGGAGCAGTGCTTTTTATTCAGAAGAAAGCGATTGCGCACTTTCGCTACAACCGCTTTCTGTGGTCTGTTCGATTAATTCTCGTAAATCACACCTTCGTAGCAAGCGCTATAAAGGTCTTTTAGGTCCTGTAGGCTAGGCTTACGCGGGTTAAAGCCAGTACATGGATCTTGCAAAGCATTTTGGGCCATATAATCCAGATTTTTTTCCCAGTCTTCCTTGGAAATGCCAAATGCCTTAAGGGAGCCAATATTGTTGACCGCAGCTCTTAGTTTTTCAATTT
>NZ_DKSP01000130.1:25894-26198 GCF_002472745.1 Sphingobacterium sp. UBA7253
CAGCTCTTAGTTTTTCAATTTCCTGTGCCAATCCTTCGGCCGAATCTCTACCGACAAGTTTAGCCAAATCAGGATATCTTGTTGTAGCTGTCTGATTAAAACGGATCACATTAGGCAAGAATATCGCATTGGAAGCTCCGTGAGGGACGCCGTAGAGTGCACCTACCTGATGCGAGAGAGAGTGGACAATACCCAACCAGGCATTGTTGAAAGCCAGTCCGCCCATAAAAGATGCATCGTGCATATTTTGGCGTGCTTTAATGTTTGTCGGGTTATTGACCGCCTCTTCCAGATTTTCGAAAAC
>NZ_DKSP01000131.1:0-31934 GCF_002472745.1 Sphingobacterium sp. UBA7253
ATACCTATCAAATGCAAGCGGCACAATAATCCTGTTCTGCATCATTAATAAACGGCGTCTGCCATATTAAAATACTTATCTCATGCGTATTTCGCTCCAATATAAATTTACCGTAGCCCTGCTGTATCTCGCAGGCTCCCTGCAAGCGCAGCCTGTTGCACCGGCATCCAATATTCCTATCGTGGAGCCGGTCCAGCCAAACCCTTCATTTTTGTATTTAGGCCTGGAAAATATTACAGGTCAGACTAAATTCAATTACATACAAACGCAGGTACCCGATCAGCCCATACAAGCATGGCCTTCGGTTATCAATAATACCCGCTTCCGCCAGGTAACAGACTATTTTGATGGCCTGGGAAGACCTTTGCAAAGTGTTAATATGCGTGCCCACCAGGATGGCTACGACATCGTTAAGCACAATGTCTATGATGCACTGGGAAAAACAAAGTTCGATTACCTGCCCTTCGCTGTTCCGGCTTCCATGGTCCCCACGCAAAACGGCAAGATCAAGCTGGATGCAAACGATAAGCTTCGGGCCTTTTACGACCAGGCAGCACCCGACGAACCGCCTTATAGCGTAAATATCGATGACGATTCCCCCCTGGGACGCATGATGAAGACTATGGCGCCGGGGATTGCCTGGGTTGGTAATAATCGCGGCAAAACGAACTACTATCGTACCAATAATGCGATCGAAGAAGTCCGCATCTGGACGATCGGTGATGCCAATACGGATTTTCCTAAAAGCGATTACTATTTCGCCACGGACCAGCTGGACGTTACGGAAAGTACCGACGAAGACGGAAAAAAACAAAGAACCTATACCGATAAATTCGGTAGAGTGGTACTGACCAGGAGCCTGATGACTTCGAGCCCTGGCGCTGGTCATACCGGCTTTGCCAACACTTATTATGTATACGACAAGGCCGGCCGGCTGCGTTTCGTGATCCCGCCTAAGGCTGTAGATCTCATGAATACTGCCGGCAACTGGAATGCTAGCGCCGTGCCTGATCTGCTCTTCAGCTATTTCTATGACAAAAAAGGACGTGCAGTAGAAAAGAAGATCCCGGGTAAAGCCCTGGAGGAATATGTGTACGACGACAGGGACCGCCTGATCTTTAGCCGGGACGGTAACCAGCGTCAAAATGGGCAATGGGCATTTACCATTTACGATACGAGGAACCGCCCGGTTGTAGGCGGCTTAGGGGCATTCACCTCACCGCGCGATGTGTTGCAGGGCCTGGTGGACGATCCGGCCGTTCAATACCCGGCTCCGGACATGTGGGGATATATCAAGGACTACAACCTGTACAACAATTACCCAACACAAATAAACGGGGCTACGATACTGTCGTATACTTATTACGATAACTACCAGAATGCATCGGGCATTGGTTATCAGTATAACCGCTTTAATGGCCAGCTGCCACCGGCATCCAGGCCGGAGCTGGTTCCGGTAGCCCAGGTAGCTTCGACCATGACGCGTGATTTAGTAACAGGCAGCAAAATTGCCGTTCTTGATCCTGAAACCAACCAGGTAACCGCCTGGCTCAATACCGTTAATTTTTATGACGATAATGGCCGGATGATCCAAACCATAAAAGAAAACCTGAATGGTGGCCGGGAGATCACTTCCAATATTTATTATTTCCAGGGCATGTTATGGCGCACCATCAGGCATCACGAGAATGCTAATGCAGAACCCATACCGGGCGCAAATGACGGAGCGATTACCGTATTTGATGTTGCAAAAACCTATGAACGCAATATCGGGCTTGCCGGTGGTAACGACGCGGTTAAAAAGATTACACAAAGTATAAACGGGGGGGCGCTCTATAACCTTGTCGATTTTAACTACGACCATTTAGGGCGCAATACCACCAAGAGCATGAATATCGGCGTGGTGCTTAACGAGTACAATATGCGCGGATTTCTGAACCATATCAATGCCGAAGACCGGACCAGCTATCCTTTCAAACCGATCTTCGAAGAAAAACTCTACTACGATACCGGCTTCGCCAGCAAATTGTATAATGGCAATATAACAGGTATCATCTGGAACGGATCGGATGGCGAGAAACGAGCTTATGGATATAGTTACGATTTAATCAACCGGCTTACGCATGCAGAATTCAGGCTTAAGTCAGCAAATATGTGGAAGAATGTAGTAAAGGATTATACCGTATCCAATATCAAGTATGACCTCAATGGCAATCTTAATGCGATGATTCAAAAAGGCTGGGATCCTACCACCAATGCTATCGTAAATATGGATAAGTTGACCTACGCTTACGCACCTGCCTCCAATAGGCTTATAAAGGTCCAGGACGATGGCGTTGCTTCCAGTTTGCCGGACTTTAAAGACGGCGCCAATGTAGCTACCGAGTATTTCTATGACCCCAATGGGAATATGATTAAGGATCTCAACAAAAATATCTCGGACATAAAATATAATCACCTCAATAAACCGGTTCAAATAAATGTAACCGGGCAAGGAAAAATTAATTATTTTTACGATGCGTCGGGCAGCCTTTTAAGAAAAGTGATATCCGGTAATAGCAATGCCACCTATGATTATTTTGGTGAGTTTGTGTACAAGGATAATGTGTTACAATATATCGTTAATGAAGAAGGCCGGGCCAGGCCTATAGCCAATGATACCAGTAATAATCAAACGCGGTTTGTGTACGATTACTTTGTAAAAGATCATCTGGGCAACGTGCGTAGTACCGTTACTGCGGCGCCGATCAGCAGGGACTATATGGCCAGGCACGAAATTGCTACTGCCAATTCGGAGCAATTGGTGTTCGATAATATACCCAGTGTGCGGGATGGTAAACCAGTAAGTACAAACCCTGAAGATGTAAAAGCGGCCCACTTAGTGGCTGAAGATCCGAATATGCGTATAGGCACGGCTATTATGCTCAAAGTAATGCCGGGAGATAAGTTCACGATCAATGCAGAGTCTTATTATGAAGGCATCGTAAAAGACAATCCAACCGTATCCGGCGCCGACCTTGTAGCCTCCCTAATGGGGGCATTAATGGGCGGCAGTACCTATACCGGCATACCGGTATCCGAATTGCCGGAAAACCTGGCTACAGTAAAAAGGATCTTATCCAATCCCGAGCTGGCAACGGTCATGGACCAGGTACCTGTAATCAACCAAAACCCAGAGGCGCCGAAGGCACACTTAAATTATATGTTCTTTGATGACAATATGCAGCTTGTACCGGGGCTTAGCGGTAAGTTCCAGGTGCCTGTAAACAATGGCGGTGGTTGGCAGGTGGTAGATCCGGGTAATATTTGTAATTGTACACCTGCAGGGCCGGGAACCTCTGGTTGGGTGGTGATCTATGTAGACAACCAGACCATCGGTAAAGATGTATGGTTCGATAATATTCATATCGAGCATTATAACAGCAAGGTGCTGGAAGAAAACCATTATTACCCGCACGGCTTAACCCTGAATACGATGAGCACCGGGCAGAGTAATTTACCGGGACAGCCATATAAGTATAATGGTAAAGAACTCGAGAAAACCTACGGGTTAGAAATGTATGATTATGGCGCCAGGATGTACGATCCGCAATTAGGAGTGTGGCATGCTCCCGATCCTATGGCGGAAAAATTTGCTTATGAATCACCTTTTGTTTATGCCGGTAATAATCCGGTACGAAATATTGACCTGGGAGGAAATTTAAAACTACAATATAATGCTGAGGAGTTAAGAACAATGGGCGTGAGTAGATCGCAGATAGAAACATTTAGAACAATTGTCAATAATGTTGGTAATTTGCTAAACAATAACCCCCTAGCGTTAGAAGCGATTGTAAATACAACAGGATTTACTGCTGAAAAGATAATCAATGACTTGAGACCTGGGGAAGGACCAATTGTCGAATTCTCACTAACTGGAGACGGCGGTGCGGCAAGTTCAGATAGGTTTGTGATATCACCAAAAGATATACAATACCTTCAAAATATTGATCCTGCAAATCGCGAGGCATATAATCAACAATTGCTTGGAATAGGATTAACACTATTACACGAATATGGTCATCATGGCGATAAAGTGACAAATGATGGAAATAACACAGGCCAATACATTACAAAATTTCAAGAAAGAAAAATAGGAAATAAAACAGAACGAAATTATGATTCAGACAGAATTGGCGGAAAGAATAAAAAAACAGGTAAACAAGGTTATAAAACATCACTTACAGGACATAGGGGTACCGATATTGAAGTTGTAGGATTTGGGGTTGAAGTGAGATACAATTATGGACAAAATGTTATTTTGCCAAATGCCAAGTATTCTGAAACTACTTCAACAGAAAATTTACCTACACCTCCATCAGAATTACCTGAGAATGTGCGAGGAGATAATATTAGGCAAACTCTACTAAACACACAATAGATTATGAAAACCTCAACCTTAATGAAGCTTTTGGCATTATTTTTTTTAATATCAGGAGAGAGCTATGCTCAGTCTAACTGTCAACTATTCAAAAGTATAATTGATACTTTGTCTCTAAGAAATAATACGGTAAGAGTAAACGCAGATAGTTCAACTTCAGTCCCTATTAGTCCCTTTAGCGATACTGTTGAGCCAAAGAAAACGAAAATCAAAATTTTTCCAGCTAAAATTTTTATAGAAAAAAAAACCTTAGAAATTCCAGATTCTGAAGTATTGAAGAAAGTTATAAATTACACGAATCTTAAATCAATAAAGAATAGAAAATTTATTGCACTGAAAAATGACAGCTTTAAATCATGTATTGAAAATAATAAGAACTTTTCTTATGAATTATTATCGGAAGTAGATAATCAGAATTTCGATTTTTCTAAAAGAGAGGTTGGAGTAGTCAATGGAATCGAACAGATACTACCGAAGCAAAAAATTGCTTTTTCAAACATATTAATTTCAAAGGATAAAAATTGGGCTGTATTGTATGCAATTTTCCAGGAAGGGTTAGCGAAAGGATATACTTCAAATTGGATTATTGTTTTGAAAAACGAAGGTAAGCAACTTCACACGGCATGGACTGTTTACGAATTAAAGGGGTTTATCCTAGAATAATTTGATATAGATCATAAATAGTTCCTAGAAGAGTAGTTCAAACAGGTTTGACTTGGGAAATTGAAAACGTCGTTGGTCGACCTCAATATTAGCATTTTTTTCTTCCAATATTTATATGAACAAAAGCGTGCTAATCAATGTCACGCTTTTGTTCCAATCTTCTCATGTTTAAGTCATTTCGTAATTAACTAAATGCTCTTTTGGTAATGGAACGACATGTTCAGTGGTGTAAAAACACCCTGTTGCTATTGCTTTGCCTTCAATTACCGTATGTATCAAGGTCCCAACACTCTGATTGGCAAAACATAATGGAAAAATTATACCAAGGAAAAGAAAAGGGATCGAGGAAGGTTAGCATAGTAAGAGAGTGGAAAAAGCATATTTCAGAATCGGGTTTGGATAGCTATTATCGGCATACTCTTGCACTGAACCTGAGGCTAAACACCAATGGCTGGAGCGGCGGCCTGAGTTATCTCCGCAACGAAAGCCCCGGTAAAAAAGTGATCTGGCAACTTTACTTTTCAGGACTGCAACACGAAAAGGAAGTAAAGCAACAGCGCAGGGCAACGACCTATAATTACCTGGCAAAGAATACGTCCTATAGCCTCGGTAAGATCTATAATGCCTATACTCTGCAACTGGCATATGGCCGGGAGCAGATTCTATTCCCCGCCCTGATCGACGGCAACCTATCGCTAAGCTTGCGTTATGTAGTAGGTCCGGCGCTGGCGCTACTTAAGCCTTATTACCTGAACCTTTTGTATGTTTCCTATAATCCCGAAGAACTTGCCTATTCCCAAAGCGAACACTTTAACAACGAGAACGCAGACAAATTTCTGAATCCCGCATATATTCTAGGCAGCGACAAATGGAGCAAAGGCTTGGGGGAAACCCGGCTTATTCCCGGCCTGTTTGCAGAACTCGCAATAGCTCTTGAACCCGGCAGGCCGGAATCGTTTGTGAAAACCATTACCATGGGCGGCAACGCTGCGTTCTACACCAGCAAAATTGAAATGATGGCCGAGCGCAAAGCTTATGCCTATCAGGCCTGTTTCTTTGTTGGTCTTTCCTTTGGTAAACGCTGGCGTGCGACACGAAGTCGCTTTTAATAAGTGAATGGCCTGTAAGCCATTCCCGGTTAGTGTCCAAAACCGGTTCTCACTTCCCACGTGGGAGACCAGTAATGATCTTTTGCGAAAGCTGGGATGAAAGCCCAAGGAAGCTCCAGCCATCAGGAGTGACCGGGCAAGGGAAAGATCGGACGGGTGAACGCAAGTGAATTTCCAAAGGCTCCGTAATTGCCAACACTGGAAGGTGGTATACAACAGTGGATGGGTCAGGAAAATGTTCATTCCAGCGAGCATTTTAAAGACGATCTCTTCTCCATCGGAGATTGTTAGGACACCCAAGACCCCGGAGTATAGGGAACATCCCCCCCGGTCGCATCTTATCAATGCGGAACGTGGTAACCCCGATGAAGTCTCGAAAGAGTAAGTAAACCGTAAGGAATACCTAATTCTTCAGCGGGCGTAGGAGGTTCTGAAAAGCGAAAGCTGTCAGCTGAAAGGCAACGGGAACAAATAACCGGACAGATAGGGCTACGAAAATAGGGATACCCAACCTGAAAAGGTGCTGACGCAGAACTGGTGAATCTCTTGAATTGAAAGCGTAAAAATTTCTTAACCAAAGGAAAGTTAGATGCAGATAACGACTGCAAACAGAACAATGGGACAAACGGACTGGCATTCCATTAATTGGAAGCGGGCAAACCGTTCTGTTAGAAATTTGAGACAAAGGATATTCAAGGCAACTCAAGCTGGCGATATTAACAAAGTACGCCAGCTACAAAAACTCATGTTGCGTAGTTATTCCAATACATTAATATGTGTAAGGAAAGTTACGCAGGTAAACGCCGGTAAACACACACCAGGTATGGATAAAGTTGTTATCAAAACACCCAAAGCCAGGGAGGAATTAATAGAAGCAATTCATTCTTACCAACCTTGGCGTAGCTGTCCTGCCCGCCGTGTATATATACCGAAACCGAATGGCAAGCAACAACCGCTGGGCATTCCTACTATACTGGACAGAACTCATCAGGCACGCGTTAAGAACGCATTAGAACCCCAATGGGAAGCCTGCTTTGAAGGCTCCAGCTATGGATTTAGACCCGGCAGAAGTTGCCACGATGCAATTATGGCGATCTACTCGCTGGCACATGCAGGAAGCAGAAGACGGTGGATTGTGGATGCCGATATTAAGGGCGCGTTTGACAATATAAGTCACGAGTTCCTACTGAAAGCCATCGGGAACTTTCCTGCGAAAGGATTAATCAAACAATGGTTGAAAGCGGGATATGTTGACAAAAATGTGTTTTATGAAACGAACTCTGGCACACCACAGGGTGGTATCATAAGTCCACTCTTAGCAAACATTGCCCTTCATGGCATGGAAGAGATGTTGAAGATCGTGCGATGGGGATGTAAAAAGACCAACGCCGGAAACCGGGCATTGGTGAGGTACGCAGACGATTTTGTTGTCTTTTGTGAAAGTGAAGAAGATACCCTACAAGTTATTGAAGACTTAAAGATATGGCTATCAAATCGTGGACTATCCTTATCAGAAGAAAAGACACGTGTAGTACATATTACGGAAGGATTCGACTTTCTGGGATTTAATATTCGTCAGTATACACAAGCCTCTGCACGCAAAGGGGTTAAACTGTTGATCAAGCCAAGCAAAAAATCCGTCCTAACTTTAAAAGATAACCTACGTATTCTTTGGAAACATCTCCGAGGGGCAAGACCAATAGCAATAACGGTAAAGCTTAATCCTATTATTCGGGGCTGGGCAAACTATTATCGTATGGCAAATGCTTCAAAGACATTCAGCTACCTTGATACACATATGTTCAACAAGGCTGTGCGATGGGCTAAAAGCACTCACAATAACAAATCATGGAAATATATTACAAAAAAGTACTGGGGACGATGGAATAAGGCATGCAATGATAAGTGGGTATTCGGTGATAAGAATACTTTTCTATATAAATTCTCGTGGGTTAAGATAAAGCGTCACGTACAGGTAAAAAGCAGATCATCTAAAGATGACCCTGCCTTGAAAACCTACTGGGAAGATCGAGAAGCCAGGAAAGGACGCAATCTAACCAAAGAGAAGCAGATAATTGCCTTCTACCAGAAGTACAAATGCCCCGTATGTCATGAATCCCTGTTCAATGGTGAAGAACTTCACGATCATCACATAATAGCTGACAAAAAGAACATTGAGAGAAATCTACTAAAAAATAGACGAATGCTGCATTTATTCTGTCATCAGAAGGTGCATTTTACCAACTTGCCAGACGCGACCAAAGACATGAGGGAATTACTAAAATGAGAAGCTTTATGATTTGCTTGAGCCGTATGCGGTGAAAGTCGCACGTACGGTTCTGAGGGGGGAAAGGGATAGTAATATCCCTGACCTACCCGACGTTAAATTATCATCATTTGAAGAACAGCCTTAAAGTACTTTTTGTGCTACTGCTTGTGGCTCTGTTTTGTCTTTACAAAACATACGCCCAGGCTCCGGGTGTGGCGTACAACCGTTTCCAGTATAAACGCTATAAATGGAAGGTATTGCCGGTAGGCGCCTTCCGGGTTTACTACCCGCAGGGTTATGATAGCCTGGCCAGCTTTACTTCGGTACAATTGCCGCTGATTGCCGAAAAGGTAAAAAAGGAAATGGGTGTCCCGGTAAAACTACACCCAATATTATCCTGTACCCGGCCATCGACCAGTTATATACTTCCAATATCGGCTTGAAGGGTGAAGGGCATTTGCCGTTCCCGACTATATACCTGAAAGGCAGTCGCGTTACGCTGGCCTTCGATGGCTCGTATGAGCACTTCCGTACCCAGCTGGCCGGCGCATGGGCGCGGTTATGCTGGGAAGAACAATTTCAGAATGACCTGGAAGAGCAGGCTCTGTCGAGACGGCAACTAATGCCGGCCTGGTTCCGCGAAGGGGCTATCGTCTATTTCGCCCGGGGCTGGCGCCTGGTTGATGAAGATAACTGGTTATCGCTGCAGGGCGGCCGGCAGGACTGGGAACAACTAAGCGCGGCGCATCCGGAACAGGCAGGGCAAGCTTTTTGTTATTTCCTGTCGCGCAGGTACCGGCCCGATGCTGCCCGGCAACTGGTGTTCCAGTTGCGCAAAGGTAAATCGCTGAGCCGCGCCGTACGCCTGGTGGCCAAGCGTCCGCTCGATACCCTAACCCAACAATGTCTTCGTTTTTACCGGGAACGTATGGATACAACGCTATCCGCAACAGATACGCTCCGCGACCAGCTGTTGCAGGCGCATAAAGGCAGTAAGCTGCAAAGACTGCTATACAGCGCCGATGGCAAGCAGGTGGCTTATGTAACCGAAAAGGAGCACAAACGCCGGCTCTATATTACGAGCATCACAGAATTACAACAGCTACAGCAAAGCAAATCTGTACAGCGCTACCTGTTGCCGCCCTGGATGGAGGATCACGAGGCCGATCCTTATCCATTGCTGCATTGGTCCGAAGCGGATAAACAATGGTATGCGGTACAGCCGGAACAGGGCTGGGTACAGGTAAAACGTTATGGCGCCGGTGGCGCCTTGATCGACCGGCATAAGCTGTATGGGGTAGATGGCGTAAGCGCGATACTGGGCTGGAGCCGCGATCAGTGGCTGATGGCCGCGTACCGTAAGGCTAAAAGCGATATTGTCGTGTATAACGCCGCCAGTCTTCGGTTCAGCCCGCTTACCGAGGACCCGGAAGATAATACGGAACCCGCATGGGACGCAGGTCGTACCCAATTGCTTTACCGTTCGGGTTATCCTTCCGATAGCCTGTATCATGCAGACAGCATAACCAAGCCCTATGGTATTTACAGTAAAACCATAACGGGTATAAAAGGTAGTGCCAAACAGGCCGACCGGCTCCTGTGGCGGGATACAGCTTATGTTTCGTTTCACGATCCCCAAGGGTTGGCCGGTAACACGATCCGTTTACAACAAAGCACGACCGGTAGTTTGCAAGACGATACTTTAAGCCCGGGTCAATATCCGGCCGCAGTGCCTGGTAATCGTATCCGTCCCTGGTTGCGCGACTACCTCGCAGATAAGCGGCGACAGGATAGCCTGGCGGCCCTGGAGCGGCAATGGAAAAAAGACGAGGAATCTTCTTTCCTGGGTGGCGTGCTGAAAGGTAAGGATAGCAAAGGCGCTGCCAGCCGCCAACGGGACAGCCTGTTGCGGGCCCTGGCCTATACACCGGCCAAAGTAAGGCCTTATGTCCTGCAATTGTACAGCGCTTATTTCTCGGCACGCATCAACAACGATTATTACATCAACCGGATGCAGCCTTACCAGGGCTACCTGGGCTCTTTTAAATTCCCGGAGGTAGGCGCTATGGTCAACGGCGGTTTTAGCGACCTGTTCGAGAATCACCATTTCAATATCGGTTATCGTATGCCTGCGGGCACCGAAGGCAGCGACTTTTTCTTCCGTTATGAAAATACTGCGAAACGCCTCGACTGGCATGTCCTGTTTTTTAGGAAAGTAGAAAGCCTGCAACCCGATGCACAACGCGACTGGAAGGACGAACAGGGAAGGCCTTATCCGCAGATGGCCAAAGTAAAGACCCACTATTATGAACTGGGTGTACAATACCCCCTGCATTACGACTGGTCTATAGGTTTTACCGCGGCTGCGCGCCGCGACCGTACGGTATTCCTGGCCTCCGACCGTTATAGTCTTAACTTCGAGGCGCTGCAACAATGGTGGAGCATCAATACGTTTACCGTATCTGCAAACAAGCTCCACGCCCTGAGTCCCTTCCTGTATAAAGGCTGGGATGCCCGGCTGCTGACCGATGTGATGGTATCGACGGGTAAACAGGCCACCCTGTTGTATGCTACAGCACTGCGTTTCAGCTATCACCAGCCCCTGTACCGTGATATTAATTTTGTACTGCGGGGCAATGTGGGTCATAGCGGCGGACAAAGCCAGGTGCTCTATAACTTTGGCGGGGTAGATAATAACATTGTGCCGAGAACGGATACTACGGTGCGTTTTAAACAGGAGGCGCCTTACGCATTCCAGACCCTGGTAACGCCTTTTCGCGGATACCGGCAGAACAGCCTCTATGGCGGTAGTTATGTACTGTTCAATGCCGACCTGTATATCCCTTTATTCAGCCGGCTGATACCCTTGCGTACCGGGTTCTCCGCATTGAACAACCTGCAGCTCGGGCTCTTCACCGACTTTGCAGCCACCGCAAGGAAACAGGACCACTTGCCCGCAGCACCTACCCATTTGCAGTCTTTTGGTTGCAGCGCCCGCACCATACTGGTGGGTTACCCTATCCGTTTCGACCTGGCCTGGCCGCAGCAGGGCTTTTCCGCACAGCCGGTATGGTATCTGTCGTTCAAATTTTAGCTCTCTGACTTTCGATCCTTCCTTTAACTTACCCGCTAAAACAACAACACCCATTTTATTCATGTTCTAGTTCGTAATGAGAACATAGGACACTAACTGAAAAATTTCCTCTAATCCTATCTAAGGATTCATTGAGGGCAACTCATTCCATCCTTAAAATAAAGAGCTTAAAAAGAATTCAGATTTATGCATATGCTTAAATGTCTCTCAAATGACACAAAAAATAGTCACCCTGCTCTTCGATATATTGCAAGACATAGTTCTCTTTATCTTTACCGAGTTCGATTTTGAAAATTCCTTTCTCTTTCAATCTAAACCTTCCTTCCGGCAATGTTTTAAAAATGTTATCTAATGACGCTGCATTTAATAAAGGATAGGTGGCCGCGTATTTGGTAACGATAAAATTTATCTTCGATTTATGTGCAATAATTGCAATGATTTCATCAATATCAATTCTTACCAGCTGTCCATGTTAAAAAACAGCAATATCTTTAGCAGTTTTACCCGATGATTCTTTTAAAAATACCAATATATCCATATAAAATAGGAGCAGAGCCATATTAAAAAGAAACGACAGTTCATATACCATTGCTATAGAACGATCCCCTAAAACAATCCCTGCCGGTCCGGATAGCAAGAAGGTTATGCCAACTGCATGAAGCAGTTCAATTATGAACAATAGGGGTAGTGTTAAACCAAAAATGATCTGTGCAAAGATGAGCTTTCTCAGTCTGTTTGCGGAAAATCGGAATTTTTGGGACCACCAGAGATGTGTACGATAAATGTACTCCAATAGAATAAGTGTACAAATACAGATAATCCCTTTAATTCCCCAATAATTATTCTCTGCTATATTTTTACCGGTATTTATATAATCAAAGTCCATCACTAAGAAACCGGCCAGAATTGCGATAATCAGCCGAACAAGAAATGTTGGATATTCCTTTAGATTGGCAGCACGTTTTATTAGAAGAGATCTGATTTTCATTCGATTTAAAATTGAGCCCGGACGACAATTGAATTATTAGAAGATTACGTCCTCAGGACGCCAAAGCAACAGGTAACGTATTAAAAAAAAATATCTGTATTTTGTAAGGCAGCTCCCCGTTTTGATAAAATACGCGCAACGACAGGCCCCATTACTTCCTGCAAATTTTCTTCATAGCAGGGTTATTGTATAAATTCAAACTCGCCTTCGATCATTTTTCCGATGGTCGATCTGTTATCACCTGACATATATATGACTTCAATATCCAATTCAGCCTTTAGTTTTCGGGCAAGTATTATTCCGTTCATCTGAGGCAAATTATGTCCGTAATTAAAATGTCCGGCCGGCTTTCACTGTCAAGAATCTCTTTCATTGCTACATTGGGATCGGTAGCCGTTCCCGAGACCTTGAATTCTAAGGCCAGGATCTCCTTCTTAACATGGTTGACATTGAAGCCCATATCGTCAACTATATAAACGCTGATTAATTGTGACATTTAAAAGGATTTTAGGATTTTGAAAGTTATGATTCGAAAAATCTATTGATCTTATTATATGGCAATTATGAGGTTAGTCCTGTAAAATTACATATTAAAATTAACTCGCGTATCAATTCTCACCCTTACAAAACGCCTTTTGGGGTGGAGAATCTGACTTTCTACGGAATTATTTTTTGCATTGTCATCACAATGGTATATTTCGATATGAAAATGAATGACTCTAAATTAACTCTCTCGAACAATCTGATCTTCAGGGCACCTAGGTTAAGTTTAAATGCAACGATGGCAGATTCCTGGCTTATTCTCAAAGAAGCTATTGCGGATTCTTCTCCAGAATTTTATAATCTTATAAAACAAGTTGAGGTAGCTTCTGAATTAGAGGCGCTGCAGCTTAATATTCAATATACAGTTTGGAAGTATTTTAACCGTGCAAAATTTCGGTCCACGCCATTTGGTTTGTTTGCCGGATTCGGCACTGCCTCTTTTGGGAGTAAAGATTGCCAAGGTTCGATCGTTCTAGACCATTTCCATCCTCATACATTTACAGAATGGGATATAAATGAGTCAAAAGGTCCTGTTAATTTAGAAAATCATACCATTATCATTTCCAATAACACTTTTTACCGTTTAGGCGCCGACCTCAGGTATATTCGCAGGGAGGTTGCTGATTTTGAACTTTGTCAGATACCTTTCGATAAAACCTTATACGCTATTTTAACCTACTGTTCCAACAAGCAACGTTATCAGGACATAATTGGTACTTTTTTACCACTTTTTGATGACGGGCAGGAACTGGAAGAAACCATTCAGCATCTGGTTCGCATTCAACTCCTGTTACCGGAATATGCGGCCAATGTCATTGGCCAGGATTATTTTAAAAGAGTTAATTTTGATGCAGCCTCCGAAAAAAGCCAATACATTCTCTCAGAAATTATCACCTCAAATAGATGCATTAGCAGAAAACATTTTGAGCACCTCCCGCGGGCAGTCACTATCCTAAACAATATATTTCCGCTGAAGGAGAACAAGAACTTATCTCGCTTCATTAATGATTTCTCAAAAAAATTTGAATTAAGAGAAGTTCCGATTATGATCGCACTCGATCCTGAGGTTGGTGTCAGCTATGGTGATCTGGAAAATACTGAAGGCGGAAAAGATCTGATCGAAAGTCTAAAAAAACAGAGCAATCATAACGAGAACATCAATCCCGACCCATTTAAAAAAGAGTTTTTAACAAATTTAACTTTCTCAAAGCCTTCTATTGATCTCGAAACGGTTCAGGGAATAAACAGTGTCCCAAACTTGCTACCTAATACATTTACCACCCTCTTAAGCGATGCAGGGGGTATGTTTTGTATTGAGGCCCTGGGCGGTGCAACTGCAACTGCTATGGCAGGCCGCTTTACTTTGGCAAGCCAAGATATATATACTGCCTGCCAGGATATAAAAGAAAAAGAAGAATCGGCAAATCCAGGAGTTCTCTTTTTTGATATTGGATATCAATCAGAGGGCCATATTGACAATATCAATAGGCGGCGATCTATTTATGATCATCAGGTAAGTTTCCTTGATTATGACACCTCCAAGGAGCCATTGTGCTTAAATGATATTTTGGTTTCAGTATCCGCAAATGAAGTTATTTTGCGATCAAGGACCTTAAATAAAAGACTGATTCCCAAAATGAGCAGCGCATACAACTACAGCAGATCCGACCTTTCGGTATTCAGGTTCTTATGTGATCTGCAGCATCAGGGTTTACGCAACAATTTAAAACCCGATCTAATGGAGATATTTCCAGGTTTAGATTTCTATCCACGAATTCAATATAAGAATCTTATCATTTCAAGGGCGAAATGGAAGTTTAGTTACGGCACTGGAAGTAGCACCAATTTGACGAACGAAACTTTATTGACCTTTATCTTCAGGGAGAGGAAAATCCCAAAATTCTTCCGTGCAGGTAGCGGAGATCAAACACTTTTTTTTGAACGCGATTCACCGATCGACAGGCTGATGTTCCTGCATCTACTAAGAAAAAGCAAAGAGCTATATATAGAAGAAGCTTTTAAACCTAAGAACAGCATGCTGTTGGACAGCAAAAATAATCATTACAACTGTGAGATAATGATCACACTGCAGCATGGCCACCAATGCTACCGTCCTGTATCCTTCAGATCATTCCAGCAGGATATGGCAGCCGTTCAGAGGGTTATACCGCCAGGAGGAAAGTGGCTTTATTTCGAAATATATTGCCACCCCCAAAGGGCGAATGAAATATTGTCTTCGTTCATTGATCCCTTCCTGACGCAGTTCCATGGCAAGATTCATGAGTGGTTTTTCATCCGGTATAATCATCCTGATGACCATTTACGGTTACGCCTTCATTTGGTCCGTTCTAATGACGCGCAGCAAATTACAGGCAGCCTTTCTTCAAAACTGGCAAACTATATAGAGAGTGGGATCATCCCGGACTTTTCTATAAAAACCTATAAACGTGAATTGGAACGGTATGCTATGGTTAGTATGTCAGCCATAGAAAGACATTTTTATATAGACAGCCAGTTTGCAATCGCTGTTATCTTTTTGGAATTGCCCAATAACCTCTTATATCAGTTGATAATTTCGACGATCCTTTACTTGAGGGATTCAGATCTTTTTGAATATGACCGGTTCGATGGACAACTTAATAAGATTTCGCGCTCTCTATCAAAAGAACATGGACTTGGTTTAAAGCAACATAAAGAAATAAACGAAAATTATAAACAGCACATCCAGTTTGGGTCATCAATTAGTTTACCTCCTTTACAACTTCAAAGGATGGGGCTTTTTCGGAATTCATTAATCCAGGTGCTTAAGCTACACACTATTGAAGAAGGCTTATCACTTTTTAGAGATCTAATGCACATGCATATTAACCGCTTATTTTCTACAGACCAGCGCACCCACGAAATGCTAATTTATGATTACACATTAAAACGATTAAGGCAACCTAGTGCTACTGCTGTACGAAGAGCCTAATATTCAATTCTAAAGATCCTTGATGTTCTCGTCTTTTATAAAGCGCTCATGAAAAGAATTTCGGTACATATTGCCCAATGGGATTTCAGCACCATTGGACATAATAATATTGCCGTTACTTAATCCGCGTACTTTTTTTATATTAATGATGAAAGATCGGTGAACCTGGAGAAATAGACTCGTATTTAATGATTGCATTATGTATTCTATTGTATAATTTGTTTTGTAACTCGTGTTTTTTTCTAAATGGAAATACAGATTGTCCTTGAGCGTTTCCAAATAAATAATTTCCTCATCAACTATAAATGCATTTTGACCCTTTCCACTTAGCTTGACATTATATTTTTGTGCAGTAGAACTTTTGTAAGCGTCAATTCCTCTAGACAGCCATATTTTTGCTCTCTGCATTGCATCAAGGAAGCGTTCAAAAGAGAATGGTTTCTGTAGAAAATCAACAGCGTTTAAACTAAATGCCTCCAATGCATAATTCCCATAAGCAGACGAAAATATGATGCATATATGAGCAGGAATCACTTTTGCGATTTCCGTACCTAATTTTCCCGGCAGGTCTATATCCAACAGTACGATATCAATCTTCCTTTCCGAATTCTGAAGTATTTCAGAAGCTATAAATGGGTCTGCTTCGGTGCCAACAACCTTGAGCCACGAGATTCGACCTATAAACTTTACCAATAAATCAGAAGAAGGAGGTTCGTCCTCCACTATTAAAACTTTATATATCATCATGTGCGTATCCTTAATTTTAATTCAAAACATTCTTTGTACTCACTTGCATTCATCTCAAATCTATCTTTATAAAAGGCTGAAAGCCGTGTACGGCAGTTGTGCAAGCCGACCTTATTTTTTGAAGCATGGTAATGTTGAGAATGCCTGATAAAGTTCTTTGTCTCAAAACATAAAAAACTGTCTATAACGCCAATAGTAATCAAGGCAGGCTTATCTGTTTTATTAATATACCCATGCATGGAAATATTTTCAATAAATGTCAGTAACAGCATAGGAGGGACTTTGAAATTAAATCCGGGGGGAAGCGTATTCTTAAACTCCATAGTGTATGTATCCCGATACCTAAGCTTTAAAATCCGTAAATAGCGCTCTATTTGATCAATTTCATCGTCAAGATCGACTAATTCTTCTGATTCAATATTTCCGTAGGAATATTCCACAAAGCCCGCTAATAGCAGTATTGCCTCACCGGCATCTTTAGAAATGCCTTCTACTAATCCAAAGACGTAGTTAAGTGTATTTTTAAAAAAATGGGGATTTATCTGTGCCCGCAGATATGCATTTTCAAGTTCAGTCTGCCGTTGTTTACTGACTGCTTGTTGCAGCTGAAGACTTTTAACTTCCTCAATATGAAATATATTTCTACGGGCGATCCAGTACCCATAACTAATTCCTATAATAAGGATGCTCTTCCAGATCGCTTTAATTGTGCTTACAAATCCTGAAATTATTTCGCTATTAAAAGGTTCTTTGTAAACGATAGAAGAAATAATATGAATGATGGGGACATATATTAAAATTTCGGCTAAGGTCATAACCACAACTATAACCCGCGATTTCAGCGTAGCGTGCCAGTTGTCCATTACCACTAGTGCATGAAAGTAAAAAAGCCCAATTGCTGGAATATAGAAAGGCAATTGTAGCAGCAAATTCACACTTGGAAATAGCAGCCCGATCATGCTTATTTCGTAAATGATGAATAACGAGATCAGGCTTATATGCAAAGTATAATTCGTTTTTACCATAGTTCTTTTAGAATGGCCGCAAAGTTTATACATCTAGAAAAGGCTTATTGGGGGTTAGAAAATACATGTCTACCGTCACATGATAAAATGTCATATATAGTCGTTCTTTTTAGCTGTTCAGGTATGTATTTTTACATTACAAACAATGATAAAATATTATGAAAACAAAGAAAAAACCATTGAAAACCATTACGCCAAAAGCAGTATTTAATTTTAAAGGAACCTCTGCAAAAAGCGCGAGTGGGGAGCCAACGACAACATTAATTACTACTACTAATCCTACATTGAGCAGGATGTGCGAATAGGAACGGAGCCAGTTAAACCTGGCTCATGTTCAAATAATAAAACTACAACATATATTCAATTTCCATTCAATTGTCAAGTTTTATATCCCAGGTAAAAGCCAGTAATTTTTTATTACCCAACACTCAGTTTCTTTATAAACGCCCCTGATCTATCGCCAACTTTCACCGTTAAAAATAATTCTGATGTTTTAACCTGGCGGCCCGGAGCCTTAAAATAAAGGTGGAAGGGCAAACCGTTCTACTCGCAATGATCCACAATCGCTTATTACTTTTTCAAACACAAATTTCCTTTCACAAAAATCAACTTTTATGAAAAAAGTATTTTTAGCAATCGCTCTTGGCGTATTATCTCTTTCCGGTTTTGCTGAAACCCGCGATGTAAAAGCAGAAACACCTGCTAAGTCCGAAAACAAAACCGATCAGGATGACCTGCATACATACTATGTAACCAGCCAACAGATCATCGGCGGCCAGATCTTCTACAATGTAACAACCAGCAATCCGAATTGCCCTAACAGCGGCAGTAAGCCTTGTGAAGTTCTTTCGGATGAAATGGCGGATGCAAATGGTCGTATTCCCCAATCGGCTGTTCAGTCCGTTGAGACTACAAGGCCGTAGCAAAATATGACTTCTAATAAATCGGCATTCCTGATAGAATGCCGATTTATTTTTTTATTGCTCTAGAGGTCGTATAGCCAATATTTCCACTTTTCGATTTCCTTTCTCGATTGCTATTCCTGTAGCTTCTAAACCATCTTTTAGCTTATTAAAGTTTTTCTTATCACGTGGCAACGATATTGTTAAAATAGTTTTTGGATCGATGCCCGTTTCATCCACAATTTTTATGTCATTGGAATTGCCTTCAATATTTGATCGTAATAATCCATAAATCGCAGCAAGAGACCAACCCTTGAGCATTACCGTGCTGGAATCAACCTCAATAATTTTATTTTCGAGAACACTCTGCTGCTTCAATTTTCCTTTTCCTTTTTTCAATATCCAACATGGAAATTGCTTCGATTCCATAATACCCTCAATATTTTTGGTTGCAGAAAAAAACCGGTTTAAGTCTGATTGCATATATTTTAGTAAAAGATTTTTTGCATCCAGAGGAAGGGCTATTTCGTAACAAAAGCTATTATTTTCAAACCAGCTGTCAACGTCATTATTATCCCTTGGCCATTGCAATGAAAGGCTGTCGGCAACCTCGATTCTTATTCTATTCTTTTCAAAAGGCCTTACTCCAAATGCACTCTTGTATAAATCAAGAACAGGCTGGTTATAAAACCTTCTAATTATGAGCCCATCGGTTGAATCGATTTCTGTGTTAACACCTCTGCCAAAGCCATAGTTCCCTTTGAAAAAAGCAGAATAATACATGGGCTTAAGAGAAGGGTGAGCTTTTTTGATCAGGCTATTCTTTTTTATATCAAAACCGTCCAGTAATAAATCTGTCTTTTTCGATAGGATGACTTTTTCCCCGGCTAGTATCTTAGCAATGTGTTCCTTCGTTGCATTTATACTGGAAGTACTTGCAATGACTTTATTTTTATAGATCCATATATGGTGCGGAGTACCTGAATGCGGGAAAATTTCTCTCCAGATAGTATCACCATAAGCATTCGGCAGAGTCGTCAAACCTATACCAGGTCTGAGTATTTTCATGGCATTTACCCTCTTTTCTATGGCATCTTTTTTTTCCCAGGGATTAACCATGATAATCTGTAGCTTACCGGGAAATTCCTTTTGCAATTGTTCTAGCTCAGGTATTGCTTCAATACAACTAGGACAGCCAGTCGTCCAAAAATCTATGATCACCAGTTTGTCGGAAAGCATTCCCAAAGAAAGCTTTCCCTTGTAATTTATTAAATTATGGAAGGAAAAATCCGGAACCGTATCGCCAATACTAAGTGCCTTGAGAGCAGGCTGCTGCTGTGCCTTGCAGGTTATTGCCATTATAAAAAGTAGCACAAGTCCCTGTATTATTTTATTACTTATCATTTTCATCGCTCGTTCTGTTCTATTCCACTTAATCTTATTTCATTGTCTGGTATGGGAAATGTGTAACGGTTGTCATTGGGAGTCAATTCATATTTAACGCCATCAATGTAACGTACCAGTGTTTTTGCAAAACGGGCATCTTTATTGAGCCGCCTTAAATCTTCCCATCGGAGCTGCCCTGTAAAAGGAAGTTCTTTTCTCCTTTCCTGTAAAACCGTCTCCAACAAAATATCCGGATCATTTATATTCTTTGCCACATACTTTCCCCTTAGGTACCTATTCATTAGTAGATGATTCAAGTCATTATTGGCTTCCGCAATTTTAGAGAGCCGCGCACATGCCTCGGCATGTACCAATAATATCTCGTTAGTTGCTATTCCTGCAAAATTGTTATTTACCGCAGCATAGTTACCCCGGAATTGATAATAGCCATTCTTGGGTGCGAAAAACAAACTTCTCCGAAAATCAGTGGGCTCATACATCTTATATAAAGCCGTATCCACATAGCCTAATGCGTTAGATTGAGCAGATACCGTCCTATTAATATTTTGATAAGCATAGAACATGATCTCAGGATTATTGGGATAGTTTGGAAATCTGAAGCTAGATGTCGGAGAAACCAGGTTGCTATTGAAGTCCAGTAAAACATTAAATTGTTTTAAAGAAGCACTCGAAAAGTTATAAGCCTGCTCATAATTTTCTATCGCCAAATACACTTTCGCTAATAAGGCATTAGCCGTGGGCCGAGAGGGACGTGTTTGATATGAAGTAGTGATTGGAAGTTTATCAACCGCAATTTTTAAATCCTCAATTATCCGTTCATAGGTTTTACCTAAAGTTGATCTAATAGGCTTTTTATTTACATCGGAAGTCTCCCTCAAGACAAGTCCTAATGAATTCAGATGCTCTGCCGAATAAGGTTTACAATAAATCTGACTGAGCGCATAGTACATAAACGCTCTTAAGAACAGAGCCGATCCCTTAACTCTATCATAGTCAACAGCATTTGTTTCATTGCGATCTATCTTCTTTAAGCCGTCTAAAACGATGTTTGTACTTTCAATAAGGGCATAACCTGTATTCCAATCAGCAGCCATACTTCCTGCAAATATATCTTTAGACCAGAGGTAAGAATTTTTCAAGTACTGGTCAGCGGCATTGAAATTCTGATCAGTCATAAAATAATTATCTGTGCCGGTTAACCCTATGCCAGGAAATTTATTATTAATCGAACTATTGTCATCTAGTATTGCCTGAAAGTCCTCCAATGTTGTTGGCCGCACATCTGAGAGCCTTGCCTTTTCATCTAACCATTTATCTTCGAATTTGCATGACCCCAAAAAAATGATTGCAAGCAACTGTACCATGCAAATTATTCTAAGTTTGTTTTTATCTGTTTCCATAATCTTGCTTATCATTAAATAAAATTTATAGCGTGGCTTTTAACCCAAATGAAATGGAAAAGGGTTGTGGAATATCATGAACGTAATAGCCGCCTATTACATCAGGATCAATTCCTTTTTTATTTGCTCTCCAAATAATTCCCAAATTGTTCATGTAAGTAAACAACTGCAAGTTTCGGATCGCAGACCATCCTGACCTTTTGAAATTATAGCTGAGCCGAATGTCCTGAAACCTGATATGGTCTCCCTTTTCCACCAGGACATCTGAATATTGATAAAAAGTATTTTTATTTTCATCTCCGACAACAGATACGGATGGTACTGCAGTGGTATTTTCATCTCCCGGCTTCTGCCAGCGCTGTGAAAAGTCAACATTTCCACCATAGTTAAGGATATTGCCATAATTTAAAAAAGTAGAACTCCTGCGCATGACGTATCCAAACTTATAACCGATTGAAAAGGATAGTTCAAATTCTTTGAGCGAGAAATCATTTCTCAAATTGCCAAATACGGTTGGTGTTGACGGCCCGTTATACTTAAGGTCTCCAGGTTGAAATTTATTAATAATACTCGCGTAATCATTACTTGATTTACCATCCAAATATCCCAAAGGATCACCACTTTGAGGGTCAAGTCCTGCCCATTTGTAACTGTAGATGCTATTGATTGGTCTTCCAATGATACCCACGACATTTGAGGAAATTGAAGAGGAAGTAAGAGGTACATCGTAGGTCACTATCTTATTGTTTATTGTGCTAAACATCAAGGTAGTATTCCATTTAAAAGATGCTCTAAAGTTCCGGCTAATCAACTGTACATCAAATCCTTTTGTTTGCGTTTCTGCAGCATTTCCAGAAAACGATAGGAAGCCTGTAGATGGGGCCAACTCAATTGGCTGGATGAGATCTTGACCATTTTTCACATAATATTCAAGACTTCCAGACAAGACCTGCTTTTTCAAATGAAAATCAAGTCCGAAGTTTATATTTCGGACTTTCTCCCATCTTAGGTCCGGGTTGGGAGCGGTCAAATTAGTAATTCTTGGCAGTCCGGTAACAATACTTGTAAGGGAAACTCCTGTAACATAAGCAGTGCCGAAATATACATTTCCACTGTAACCGTATGTAGCCCTGAATTTCAGGTAAGGCAACAGTTCACTATGATAAAATTTTTCATTGCTTAGGCTCCATCCCAATCCAGCTGACCATAAAGGTGTGATCTTTTGGTTTGTGTTAACCCCAAAAATATTGGCTCCATCACGACGCGCACTACCTGTTATTGAATATAGATTTTTATAGGTATATCCTAAATTGGTATAATACGAGATATAGCGATTGGTAATTCCAAATACGGTACCTCCGGGAGAAGGAATTCTTGAAGTGCCAAAAGGATTGACTGAAAAAATTGTAGCGAAATCAAGATTATTATTTGTTGCTCCAACCTCTTTCCTATAACCGTAATACGTATTGCCATATCCTTCGGTTTTTAATTGTTTAATTTCCCATCCCAATAAAGCTGTAATCTGGTGCTCTGTACTAATTAATTTATCAAAATTGAGTTGTGCCCTTAAATTATTTGCATTCCAATCATATTGGGAGGTTTCCAAGATAGCGCCTTTAGCGGGAATGCGATAACCTAATGAACCATCTGTATTCAAAATAGAAAATCGATTAATTAGGTTTCGTGTATAATACGATTCAGGGCTGTTGAAGTTTTCGTTTTTGATCCTTTGGTGCTGGTTCTGGAATAGCACTTCGGCTTTTAAAAACGACGTGATTTTGTAGTTAATGCCAGCCTTTAAAACGAGATCATTTATACGTGTTGTTTTATCGCTAATTTGAAGTTCATCAAGCGGTTTATAGGTCCAATCTTTGAAGCCCTTTCCCATCATCTGTTGTGCGTAGAACGGACGAAAGTCTTTTATAATTGCAAGTGCTTCGCCTTGTTCATCTGCAAAAAGAGCATAAGGATAAATCCTACCATATTGCCCGCCAGGGGATAGGCCTCCGGTATAGGGAAAATCATTGTTGGGATCTGTTTTACTGATCGTGTTGATTATACCGGCAGTTAATTGGAGCCGGGAGGTTATCTCGTAGCTATTTATAGAATTTATTGTAAACCTTGAATAACTATTCCTCGCCAGAGATTCAGCATTTTTATCTAAACCTGATGAAAGAGCATATTTTATTTTATTGCCTCCTCCCCGTAACCCAATTGAATACTGCTGATTTACCGCTTTTCGATACATGTAACGGTCATACTCTTTTCTTACATCATTTTGTTCAAGCTCCGTAATCTGTGTATTATAGCTCGAATGATCAATGTTTCTATTTTTTAATTGGGATAAAAGTTCCACTACAGGCGATACAGGTGTGTAGGCAAAATTATCCTCAAGGTCTGCATCAAAATATCCGATACTAAATAGTTCTTTTTCTATCCCTATATAGTCTTTACTGTTTAGATAGTTTCGATCATAGAAAACGTCAGGCTTATTTTTTACCGACAGATTAGCATTCAATTCGACAGTTAGCTGCTTATTTAATTTCCCTTGTTTACTTGTGATGACGATAACACCGTTTCCTGCTCTGGCGCCCCAAATCGATGCTGCCGCCGCATCTTTTAATATTGTGATACTTTCTATATCGTTTGGGTTAATATTGGACAATTCGCCTTCATAGGGAAAATTATCAAGTACAATTAATGGAGAATTGCTAACTCCGGATGAAAGGGATGATTGGCCTCTGATTATTAAACCCGCATTTCGACCTAAAGGATTGTAATTGGAAGCCTTCATGAAGGATACGTTAGTGTATTCCAATCCAGGGACCATGCCATTTAGTCGTTCCTGAAAATTTGCGGATAAGGCTCGGTTTAATATCGCGCTATCAACAAGAACAAATGATCCAGTTACCCTTTCTTTTGGTATACTTTGATAGCCGGTATTGACATTTACGACAGCTTCAGTTAACATGCCTTGAACGGCATTTAGGGTGACAATTATTCCGTCATTAAATTCACTTATTTCACGTCCACTATGTCCCAAAAGACTAAAAGTAATTATTGATCCCACCGGTACATCGTCAAGGGAAAAAGCTCCGGCTTCATCTGATCGGGTAGCCTGGTCCGAATTTTTTATCCTTACCGTAACGTTTGCCAGTGGCTGATCCAAGCTGTCAATAATACGCCCCCTAATTGGTCTCTTGATTTTTCTTTTAGGCTGCTGTATCGAATTATTTTCAATGACGGTTATTACTTTTCCGTTCATCTCAAAATTCATAGGTTGGCTAGTAAAGATTTGTCGTAAAACCTCCAATAGTTCTATCTCTTTTGCTGTTATGGTGACAGGATTGGATTTTGCCATAAGTTGATCGCTAAAAATAAAGGCATATCCACTTTGCTTTCTTAACTGTTGCAAGACTTCTTTAAGCGGTTGATTTTTGGCTACAATTGTGATCTTTTGAGCCGAGGCTGCAAAGTATAGTAATAGTAGCAGCGCAACCAAGAAGATAAATCGAAGCCATCTCGCCAGACCGTATTTATCAGGTATGGCTGGGTTCCAGTCATTGTTACACTTATTATCGTGCACAATTCTCCTTTGAATTTTAGAATTCATAAATTTGATTCGTTAGGTAATAAAAATTAGTTTGCTTTGAACGGTATTCTTGTTTTTGCCTGGCACCAGCCGGAAGCGCTAACTTCCGGCTCTTTTTTTTGCCAGGTCTATAAACACATATGAAACTTGCTTTACTTTTCTTCTACAATCCTCCTTCCTTCGATTTTTAATTTTACGCCTGTTGTTGTCCTCAAAGATTTGATCAGGTCACCAATAGGGATGTCCCTCGGAAACTCACCAGAGACGGTTCCTATTTCTCGATCCTTTGAGATATCTATTTCAACATTATACCATCGAGCGACTTGTCTGAGAAATAGGTTAAGGTTTGCTTTGTTTACCACGAAAAGACCGTCTTTCCAGGCCGTGTAATCGTCGCCGTTAACTTGCAGCACCCGAAGCTCATCTCTGGCGACAATAGCTTGCTGACCCGGTTTTATGATGACGGTCTTCTGTGATCGATTGTTAAGAATCCTTAAGGAGCCTTCCAATAATGTGGCGGCGCCGAAAGGCTCATTGGAATAGGTATTGAAATTAAATTCTGTTCCCAAAGCAGTCACCTCCATATCTGTGGACTTTACTGTGAACGGTAATTTTTTGCTTTTTGCAACTTGAAAGTAGGCCTCACCGGTAAGCTCTATCTGGCGTGAAGTGATACCAAAGGAGACTGGGTATTTAATGGAGGAACCTGCATTCAGCCACACTTTGGAGCCATCGGCAAGTACCACCTTGAACTGGCCGCCCATTGGAACCCTTACGGTATTAAATCCATCCTTTTGCAGGGCAGCTTCCCTTGTCTGCTGTCCATAGGTTAATGTTCCATCTTTTAGGCTCGCAATACCATCTTTGCTATTTTGTAGCGACCCTTTATCAAAAAGTGAGACCTGGCTGCCGTCGGAAAGAATAAGCTCTGCTTTATCAGTTCCGGGATGAATTTCTACTTGTTGGGCGATAGTAGTTGGAGCAACGCTTTTTTGCTGCTGGTCAAAAAAGTAAAAGACCGCTATGCCAAGGGCAAGTAATATTGCTGCTGCGGTAGAGAGGTAGATCCAAAGAACGTTAGTTTTTGGTCTGGGACGTAATTGGATGGAAAGGATTTCCTTTACATTTCCGGTTATTTCTTCAACCTGGTCGTTATTGGGTACATTCTCTTCGGATAGCGTAGACCTGATCTTTGCCATCAGCTGGTCATCAACTTTTTCAGCATTAAATACATCCAGGAGATAGCCAAGCTCTTGCCCGGTTATAGTACCCTTTAGGTACTTTTCGAATAGGTATTGGATTTGGTTATTGTCCACAGCTTTCTCCTTTTTTATAGCCTTTACGGACTGTGGGGAGAAATCAATAGCTGAGTGGTATAATTTTTATTTTTTTATTTTCAAGAAAGGCTGTTGTATAACAGAGAGGCCAGGATCAGTACCGGTAGCGAAGGGTGGCTGGAGAAATAATCTTTAAGGAATGCATTGGCCTTGGTCACATGATCATTCACCGCTGCCTGGGAAATCCCCAGTAGATCGGCAACCTCCTTATAACTTTTCTCTTCCAATTTACACATGCTGTACACTCTTTTTCGCTGCGGCGGCAATTTGTCTATGGCTTCATGAAGAAGTTGTCTTCCTTCCTGGTCGAATAGGGCTTTTTCAATATGGTCATAAGCCTCCGTGGTAAAGGAGATGAAATGGGCTCGCATCTTTTCATCCCTTGCTACCTTCCGGAATATATCATATACCATATTTTCAGAAATACGGAACAAGTAGGCTTTGATGGATTTTTCAGGATCAATGCTTCCCCGATGTTCCCATAGGCGGACGAATATTTCCTGCAGGCATTCTGCCGCCAGATCACGATCTTTGAGCAGCCTTACCAGGTTGCCGGTTAATTTAGGGCTATAGCGGTCATAAATTTGTTCAAAGGCTTCATAGTTCCCCGCCCTGAGTTGTTCGAGAATGGTGCGCTCCGCTTCCATTTCTAATGCCTGCATCTTCATCTTTAAGTCTCTTGGTGGGTCTAATGTGGTCATTTTTGTGGCCGGATGCAAGAAAAAAATGCTGCAAAACGGTTGATGGGGCTAAAAACAAACATTTAATTTTCTATGCAACCGACTTTATAACAAAAATTGCAGACGAGTCCTCGCAACTGCATGTAGACCGGCTCAGTTTTTCCGCTCCACAAAAATTTTAATCTTTTTGAAAGGCAGATCCGCTTTGGCATCGATACGCTTACTCTTCCATATCTCGGAGCCGCCGAAACGAATATCAAAATCATACCGTCCAAGAAGCCCATTCGAAATCGTTACAGCAAAATCGACAGTGAAACTGGAGTCCTGCTGGAATAACCAGTTCAGTTGCTGATCATTTAGAATAAAATGTTGTTGTGCCCAACCTATTATATCTGATCTTAGAAACATGGCCTGCTCCTGGAGCAGGTTGTCGTCAAGGCCGTACAGCTCATGTTGTTTTAACGCTATTCCAACGGGGGTAAAATAGACCTGTTCCATATCTTAACATGTTGAATTTAAAGTAACTAATATAATAAATATTTACTAACTTTAATATTTGTTAGGTAAGAACGATTATAAACGATTATGGAAAACAGGGTTTATACGAATGAAAATCGCCCCGCGTATAATGATGTTTTTAAAAGGGTAATTCTTGCTTTGGTAGGAGCCCATTTTATCGTGGTCTACGGTGACCATGAGGATATAGGAAAAATAATCAGGCATTTTGATTATTACAATGCTATGGTTGCAAGTTTTGTAATTGCTTTCCTGGTACTGTACTACATCTGGATGATAACCCGGTACCTCGATGCCAGGCTCGATTGGTTCCAGGACACCAATAAACGGATAGCAGCACAGCTTGCGCTTGGTCTAGCGCCTCCAGCCGCAATTGCAGTACTGCTTGCATGGGTTTATTTCAGTATGTACGGCCATGATATCCGGGATACCCCATACTTTGACAGTGACTTCCCTGTGATTTTACTGTTTATCTTCCTGGCCAATATCTATTACTTTTTATATTACCTGGTCGTATCCTTCTGGCCACGTGACAGTACGGAAATTAAGGAGGATATTTCTAAACCAACACCGCAAAATGAACAGGAGGGAAGTCTGCCCGAACGGCGACAGTATAAAACTGTAATTCTTGTTCAGACGCCCCTTAAGAGTATTCCAGTACCAACCTCCGCAATTGCTTATTTTTTCCGGGAGCAAAAGCAGAATTACCTGCGAAAAAATGATGGGGAAATATTTGAAATCAGCTATTCCCTCGATGAGTTGGAGGCCAGCCTTGCGCCAACTGCTTTTTTTCGAATAAACCGCCAGATGATTATTAGCTTTAGTTGCTGCAAGGAATTTAGTCCTACAAATGGCCCAAGGCTCGAACTGGGATTGATACCCGCTCCATCAGATCCTGTTTTGGTCAGCGAAACAAAAGTCAGCACATTTAAAAACTGGATTATACGATGATGCTGAATTCAGCGCATATATCCCTGAACTCAACACCATATTTGCCTCAATCAAAGGGCACTTCCCTTTGATTGAGGCAAAAATCAACGGAGCATATCGCTCCAACCTTCTTATTTAGATGAAGTAATTGCTCATATTCCGAATTCGGATACCAATATTCCGAATTCGGACTATTCTGATTGATTGGGATTTTAGATACCCTTGCCGAGCTCTTAATTTTGGATCAAAGCCGGCAGGGTGCACACTGCTTTCTAAACTAAATAAATCGAATTATGAATCAATTTCTCATAGAATTGCAGAAAAATATGGAGGTGTCTATGCATGTCATTTCCACCGAATCTGAACATGATCTTGAACTGGCTAACCGTAGTAAAGATTGCTTAAATAAAACAATGGAACTGCTCAACGACTTCGTTCGTCAGTATGAGTTTCGAACAACCGAAGATGAGATCAGGTTCTTCAAAGAACAAAGGCCGTCCTTCTATGCTGAATTTATATTTTGGAATGAAGTTCTATTTCTAGAATCCAACCTGCCGGTAGGCACAAAATGGCAGATCGATTTTTTAAAGAAAGCCATACAGCGCATCAACGATTATTTTGAACGTTATAAGGAATTGTACAAATACTATAAGCAACAACTGACGCTACATGATCAGCAGCTTTTCGTCCGTTATCCTGAAGAGAAGCTCATAAACATCGAAGAGAATCCGGAACTCGACAGTAGGATTTCAACTGCATACAGTTCACTTTTTGGTAAATTTATGGCCTTCGATCGCCTCGCAGGTAAAATACAAAATACCATCGCTAATCTAAAATCACCAAAATATAAAAGTAACCCCGAACATTCGGAAAGGCTAAAATGGACCGGAAGTAAGGCTCAATTAATTGAGCTCATTTACGCCCTTGCCAGTAGCGGTGTTATCAATAACGGAAAACCGAATGTAAAGCAGTTATTTCTTATCATTTCAGAGTTTTTTCATATTGAAATCACACATTACTATCCATACTTTCAAAGGATGCGGATAAAGAAAAAAGACCGGGCTCAGTTTATGACTTACCTTACTGATTGTTTGATCAAAAGAATGGATGAAAGTGATGAATTTCCGCGATTTTCTTAATAAGAAAAGCCTTCTGGTAAATGTACCAGAAGGCTTTTTTTATAATTGTCCTATGGCTTCATGTAGCCTTTCCGCATAAGCGAATGCAGGAATTTTAATCCAGTTCTTTCTGATAATAAACAACCAGCAAACCAGGCAAAGCAATAGGAACCCTTCAGATATAAAAAAGACCTGGGGATAGGTCTCCACTGTCCATACTCCAGCTTTAAAACCAAAAAAGCCATACGTAGCTAATGCTAAAATGCCGATCAAAATTATAGATACTGGTTTCAGCCCCCAAAGGTTACGGCGGAAACCGTATGCCATATTCTCTTTGAAGATAAGGGGATATTTATTTGTATCCCTAGTATTGCTTATTATATGACTTGTCCAGGCACGGTATGCCTCATCTACTAAAATAGTATTCGAGCGCTCATACGGCTCGTCCGTTAAGTGGCCTACAGGACATAGACTGTGCATTTTTTGATGATTGCGACCTTTCGTATGTCTATCGAAATGTCCATCGCTCCAACGGAACAATTGGGTAGTTGGGGCGCCGCCCCAATCTTCCCAAAGTTTCTTTTCTTTGCGCTTTCCGCCATCCCTACCAATTTGGGCAGCGAAGTAAGCCAACACACCCATGGCCCCAAAGGGAACTGTAAAATGGATATTCTTATCCAAGTCCCAGAAAGTAACAAGTGCTCCAACAACTATCAAAGGCAAGTAAAAAATAATCATCGGATATAACCGTGCAGTTCTGCTATATCTGTCCATATTTACTCTTCAACTTGGTTAAAAAATGGAACAACATCTGCTGGTCCCCATCCCTCTCTGTTAGCATTCAATGAACTACAAAGTTTAGAACCTGCTGTTTTATATACTTTTGCTCCCCTCCGGTTGTAGGCGTTTGTTACTTTTTTAGAGGGATGCTTTTCCGGCCTTGCGTCTTTAGAAACCGAAACATAGGCTTGATCACATGTGATAGCATCAAGAACGCTTGGAGAGATGTTTCGTTTACTACCATGATGCGGTACTTGCATCATAAAAACTCTTGAAATATCTATACCTTCGGATTTAGAAAACTCGATCACTTTTTTTAATGAAGTAATACCAGCATCTCCTGTAAATAAGTACTTTCTTCCGGCGAATTGAAACAACAATACTGCACTGGAACTGTTTTCAGCAGATGTTTCGCCGTCTTCACTTAAGGTCTCATAATTTAGAGATTCCCCAATCCAGGAAATAGCACGTTCAAAACCACTAAGGGCTTTTTCAAGCAAGATTTGCTTTGCCTGTGGGCTTCTTGCGAAGTCAGGTATAAGTTCTCGATAAAAATCAACCGTTGGCCCAAGAACTGTAATAGCTCCATCCTCACTTGTTCTGCCCGCAAAGGGTTCTCTGACATCAATTCCCTTCGCATTGGCAAGCTCACAAAGCTCAAATGCATAAGTATAACCTTTTTGCAGTCTTTCACTGAGACTATTATCAGTAATCCGGCCATCATGGAAAAGATCCCGAACATGTTCTGAATGCTCCCAAGGTTTATGGATCCATAACTCTCCCACAGAACATTGATTGAGCACCTGCCTCAGACCTGAAGCATGGTCACCATCAGGATGTGTACACACAACAAGATCTACATGATTAGTGTCAAAAAACTCATTGATGTGCTCGACAAGACGGTTTCCCGAATCTTTCGTACCTCCATCAATAACTACTACCTGGTATAAGCTGCGGTCAGAAAAATCGCCATAGCGAAATGCAATAGCATCACCACTCTTTTCTCCGCTGTCTACCGGTAAAAAATCAATTTGTATTTGTTTACTCATAAATATTATTTAGCCCGCAATAAATCAAGACAAAACCGACCGCGAGCATTAGCCGGTGTGCCCCTGTTTAATTTTTAATAAATGACCAGAAGATGCTTGGATCTTTAGGTTTCTTAAGCGGAAAGTTTTAAGAAAAAAAACAATTGTTTTCTTTCGAAAGGTTCCTGTTAGTAACGGGATAATAATTAGTTTTTAAACAGATTATTATCGTTTAGAATTCGATCAAAATGGTTGCCAACCCCAATTAGCCATTTATAATATCAGGAAAACGGGTTGTTTCTGTAGCTAAATATTTACATGTCATGACAATCATGACATGTTGACGTTTAATTAATTATTTACTCTATTTTGAAATCACATCTGTCCTAAATAAATTTTAGGATTGGATTTCTGT
>NZ_DKSP01000141.1:0-653 GCF_002472745.1 Sphingobacterium sp. UBA7253
GCTTTGCCATCCTCACTATCATTTGCTCCGTGCAATATATTCCATGACATCACCTTGAAGATTTCAGCTTGCTTTTGGGCTTCGCAGTTAAAGCAAAGAAATGTTAATGTGAAAAAGAAAATAGTAAACTTCATGTCGTGTCTTTATTAATTTATAGATTTCAAATTTAGAAGATTCATCAATGTATTGCAGGGCCAATATTAAAAAATAAATATGTACAAACGGTGCCGATATCTTATTGTATACGGCCGCTTTCGCTTTCGAGAGCCGATTTGCGATTACGTTGATCGTTAGTCGCTCCACTGCTGAACCTATAGTTGAAACTCAGACGTACCTGTCTTGATTCGTAGTATCCATAACTTGATGAAAGCAGCCCTGGTAAATTTTGCGTGTATTTAACTTGGTTACCTTTATAGATGTCGGTGATAGCCAGTCGTATTGTTGCTTTGTCTTTTAATACAGATTTTTGGAACGCGATGTCCGCTTGACTAACCGGTCTACTGATGGTATTGGCCCCTCCGAGTCGTTTTGAATTGTAGACCACCGAAACTTCTGCCTTCATCTGAAAGGGGACTTTGAAGGTCTGAAGAAGACCGGCACGTCCCGCAGTCTGCCTCAAGTTGAGATTTTGGTACTGGTCAAAGGAAACGTCT
>NZ_DKSP01000141.1:749-1704 GCF_002472745.1 Sphingobacterium sp. UBA7253
TTATGGATATAATACAACAGGCCATTGAAAGTCATGTCCCACCAGGGCCTAGGCGAATAAGTCTGCGTCAGTGACAGCGACCAATGTTGCTGTGTCCCCACATTTTTACTGATCATCATGATTTTATCCTGTTCCAGTGTATCTGTTACTTTTGCATTCAATTGGTCTGTATAGGCATAGTTTATGCCTATTATTGTCGAATTTCTCACGGAATAAAGTAACGAAAACCGCTGGGTCAATGAAGGTACCAAGAAGGGGTTCCCTTTCCAGAATGAAAGCTCGTCAAGCATATATACAAAGGGATTGAGATCCTGATATGCTGGTCTTTCTATACGTTTGGCATAAGACAAAGACAGTGTCTGTTTAGCAGTCAATTGTGTGGCAATGGAAAAAAAGGGGAAAAAGTTAGTAAACTTTCTATTGATATGTTCGTTGAGACCTGCCCCATACTCCTGATAAAGTAGGGTACCATTGGAACTAGCATATTCTAGTCGCAGCCCGCCCTGTAGGGACCAGACACCAATGGACCGTTTGTAGTCAACATACGCACTGCTGATATGCTCATCAAAGTGAAAATCATTTGAACGTCTGTTGTCTAGGCTATCTTCCGATTGTTTAACATGATAAAAGTTTGCGTTATTTTTCGAGCCTACTGCGGAGTATTTGGCACCTGTTTCCAACTTCCCACCCCATAACCGCGTCGCATAGTCTATTTTTAATCCTTTTAGATCAATATCGATATCATTAAGAGTACGGTAAAGATTTTCGTCAGTAACGACATACTGATTGTCACGGTAAATATTTGACTGCAAGTTTTTGTTCCATTTACCGAAGAGACCGTAATCGGCATCAATATTTAGACTATGCCCTATTGTATCTTCGTATTTGTAGTTCAGGTTAAAATTGTAGCGTTTCGTATTCTGTCCGTAATAATCGTTAATGGCATCCAGCGTTT
>NZ_DKSP01000141.1:1814-13519 GCF_002472745.1 Sphingobacterium sp. UBA7253
ATGGCATCCAGCGTTTCCTCAACCGTGGTGGAAGGCGGTGTCGTAATGGCTGTAGCGGTATTGGTGAGACCTCCTCCAAAGATAAAATTGCCATTTGCCAAAAAACCGACCGTATTTTTCTCGTCAATAAAATAGTCGACCCCAACTTGAGCCGCCATTTTCTGACGTTTGTCCACGTCGATCGTATGGCTGTCATACGACTTTCCATTTTGCTGGCGATCCGTACCATAAAGGTAATTGTAATACCCCAATGTATGATTGTAAGTTCCATAAACATTAATCCTTTTAACCCGATAGTTAAATGCAAGGTTTTCCAATTGTTTGGGACTGACACCATAGGCAAAGGCCGTGGAAATGTTTCCATTTAATCCTTTTGTCTGATTTTTTTTGGTTTTGATATTGATTATACCTGTAGCTCCAGTGGCATCATATCTGGCACTTGGATTATTGATAATTTCGATGGATTTGAGGTTATTGGATGACATCGATTTCAATAGATCACTAAGTTCTTTTCCTGAAAGAAAAGTTTGTTTTCCGTCCAGGAGGATCTGTACGCCACTTTTCCCATTGAGTGTAATGTCTGTATCGTTTTCTATCTGCACACCAGGGGATCTCTTCAAAGCATCGAAAGCTGATATATCCTGTGAACCTATGCTATTCTCTACCTGATAGACGACTGTACCTCCATCTACAGAAAACAACTTCTTTTTACCTTCGACTTCTGCCGCTTCCAGTGTATTCTCCTGTCGGAGAAGATGTAGTGTCCCAACGTTGCAATTGGACGGATTAAACGAACTGCTTCTCAACTCTTTATAACCAAGGTGCTTAATCAACAAATAATAGTTACCCGTTAGTCTATGCGCAATCCGAAAACAGCCCGTGCTATCTGTCATCGAACTAGCTATCAGTTTGCTATCAATACTATATAAGCTTATTGTAGCCAGGAAAACAGGTACGTGATCAGGATTGACGACCTTACCCTGCACGATATTTTCCGTAGCCTGCCCATAAAGGGCTCCGCTCCATAAGAAGAATACCCCAATTAATAAGAATTTTGGTAAAGAAGTCATTCGGTTTATAATAAAATCGTTGTTTTCACTTGGGTTAACGAGATCATATCCTGTGACCTAGAATGGATGTTCATATTCTCCAACTAATATGCTTTAAAAAAGCTATTTTATTTCAAAAATGCCAATTGTAATCAATTATTTTTGCAGATGGATATCTCATAATACGTCTATAAATTAACAATAACAAAATCTATAATACTTAAGATTCATTAAAGTTGCCAATTCTAAAATCCATCCAATCTTCTGCTTTCGTATGTTCAATTACAGTTTGACACCTCATCCTTTCTCTGGCAACTGGCTCAAGCGTGTCATCGGCACCTTCCCTTTCATCTTATTGGTCCATACGATTGTTCTGTTACCGCGATGCAGCAACAGAACTGGGTTTACGATCAAACATAACTGGTTTTTCACTACCGTCCAACAGAATTCCTATACCTTGAATCTGACCGTCCACATCGCTAAAGAAGTTAAAGAGAAGATTACTTGGTTCAGTATCTGCTACCCCATTTTTATCGACAGACCGTGGGTCAAAAACATCATAATGTCGGTGGATAAGAACAACCCTCTCATAACCGAGTTCACTGTATAACTTGTTATCCTTAAGCCTTACCTCAATAATTCCATATGCAGGGTTTTCAAAAGAACCAGTATACTGTTTTAAGGAATGGGAAGGTTTCGTCGCTGTAACGGGCAACTTTTCTTCTTCTTCTTTTTTAATATGGCGCAGTGAGTCGATTTCAGCCTTTTTTTCACCATTCCAGTCGATTGGATTCAAACCAAGTAGTATATCCGCTATAGAATTTCTGACCACCGTAGGAACTTTAGATACGTTTTGATTGGTTAATACGACAATTCCGAGTGTATCTGTTGGAAAAAATGCCACATTCGCAGAAAATCCGTTAATATTTCCACCATGTTCTACTTGATAATGTCCTCTATAGGAGCCAATCATCCAGCCTAAACCATAATTGGAAAGGAAGACATCTTTATGTTTGTCTGGTAAAGCTGCATCCATCACCATTTGGGAGCTCGCAGCCTCATTTATATAATTTGCAGGAAGTATTTCTTTTCCATTGAAATAACCTCGGTTGAGCCAAACCTTGAGCCAATTAGACATGTCATTAGCACTGCTATTTATGCTTCCTGCTGGCCCCATACCACTAATATTATAATAATCAATCAGTTTTATCGTGTTATCTTTGGAAAGTGTATAGGGCAAAGAAGCATCGCTGTCTAGTTGAAATGCTAAGAGATCGGTATTAGAACGGGTCATTTGTAAGGGGGTAAAAAACTTTTCTTGTATATTTTGTTCCCATGTCTTACCACTCAATCGCTCCACAATCATTCCTTGAGCAAGGTACATGAAGTTATTATAGAACCATTTCATTCGCAGGCCTGAACTGGGTTTCATAAATCTGACCCGTGAAATCAGACTATCTCTATTTTTGCTATTGAACAGAAACCAAGATAAATCATAGCGGGACAAGCCTGTCCTATGCGCCATTAGGTCTTTAACAACGATTTGATTATCCATCTCATCATTGTAAAACCGCAGCGTTGGCAGTAAAGATACCGCTCTGTCCTCAAATGTTAGTTTGCCATCTGCTCTCAACAAACCTAACAATGAAGCAGTAAAAGCTTTGGAGCTTGAACCAATTGCAAAAAGCGTATTGGGTGTGACGGGTTTTTTATTCGCGAAATCACGATAACCAAATCCCTTATTATAAATTATTTTATCGCCTTTCACAACAGCAACAGCAAAACCCGCCACATGATGATCTTTTAAAACTTGGCCGAGAACAGAATCAATTGCTTCAAATTGATCTTTCTGCCTGCCTACTTTCCCAACCTGAGAAAATAGTGAAAAAGAAAACCAGGAACAAAAAATAAAGGTTAAAAGGAATTTCATATCAAGTTGGAATTTATACGAAAATACTTATTCAACTTGATTCCCGCAAACTCCTGAAGATATTAGCTTTAGCTATTTTATCCCCCGAATGCTCCTAGTAAAAGAAAGAAGAATACTGGCGCTACAGAAGATTAAACTTCGTTAATTCTAACGCTCATTCTTATCCCGCGATCTTACAAGTCAAACAATTCAGAAGTTTTAAAATGATTTTAAACTCCTGCATGACGATTTTTGTTTATTGAAGGAATTATAAATGGTTAAGGTACCAAAGAGCAACTCTTCGGTTGATGATAAGATTGTTTAATAGTCAATTTCATACGGCCTGTTCTTTTTAGCAACTAAGCTTTCTACCTATTATAAAAGCATTGACTTCCAATCGCGCCACCACCAAATTCCAGCACAAGCCTGTCATTTACCATAATGTAAGTACAACCGTCATTATAAGCCGTTTTTAAGCTATCGGCAATTGGTTTATCAAACAAATTAAAGGAATACCTCCCCATTCCGCTTCGTTGAAAGCTTATATTACAAGGTTCTCCGCTTGTAATACCGATACAATTAGCATTATCTAACTTCTCTTTGAGAGTCCTTAAAGTCCCTCTTGTCCAACCAAGTTCTTGCAATAAAGAGTCTGTTGTATTCGAACTAATTTTCACATCCCAGTTACTGTCAAGCCTGCCTCCACGTTCAAATGAAAAATACCTAAAGTATTGTTTTTGCTAAATTCTATTTCAACAGATTTATCTCGTGGAATTATTTTGTTTATATAATTTTTGACTTCATAAATCTCGGCTCTTTTTTTCTCAAAGTGTTCTTTAAGTTCCGTTACGGAATAATCTTTGTCAAAACCACCAAAAGCGGCCTGAATCATAACGATAAAACCCACGAAAATTGCGATCCCAATCCCACATATAACTAAAAGTATTTTTAGAATAACTTTCATTTGTCTGTTATCTAATATTAAATTAATACCTGGTTTCTCAAACAATTATACGATAATAAATGGTCTATCGGTCTACAAAATCTAATAACCTATTCTTTCGTATAATTCGACTTTCCGTTTACATCCACCTCCTTACCTAAATACTTTGGTTTTCTATTTCTCATTATATCCAAAACGGCTTTCGTAACTGATAGGTTTTCTCTCAATACATAATATTTATACCCCGGGTAAGCGCCCCGATCTGCACTATAGCCGAATGATTTTATGCCCAATTTATCGCCCAGATAAACACATCTATTTAGATGATATTTCTGAGTTACCAAGATTGCCGTATCAACATTAAATATATATTTTGCCCGGTACATGGTCGAATAGCTATCGAACCCAGCATAGTCAATGTAAATTTTTGCGGTATCGATGCCATTTTTCTGACAGTACAACTTCATTACGCTAAGCTCATCGTACTCGTCTCTTCCGTTGTCTCCCGACAGCAATATTTTATCCACTTTGTGGTTTTTGTACAATGAAATCCCAGCATCGAGTCTATCTTTCAAATATCTACTTGGCTGATCACCATTGATACCAGCGCCAAAAATGATGGCGACCTTGGTTCTTGGCACATCTTTAAGTTCAGTGAAAATCACCGAATCTGTTTTAGCCCTTACATTGCTATTGGTTATCACCACAACAACCAGGGCTACTACACATAGAGCGACGACCACTAAAACGAACCTTTTAATCTTTTTCATTAGCTTGATTTGTTCATGATAAACTTATCATTTTAAACACAAATTTAACAGTACAACCTATTAAAAATCGAACCAATTATAATTCGCTGCAGATAAATTATCATTCGTAGGCACTTACGGTCATTTCGGTATATTTCATATGGCTAATAATGCACTAGAATTTAAACATAACCAACATCGCTTTATGATCGGTTGGCCACACACCTTCGGGCAGCAGGAAGTTATCTTCACTATCTTTTTCCTGCTTCTGCCCATACTTTACGGTTTCCACAGGACCGACTATGTTAGCTTTTACTGGCTTCAACGGCTTTTTGCTGCGGTAATAAACGTAATCGATCCGATCCCGAACATCCGCTGTGGGTGCCCATGCCAATTTCTCAATGGGAACATCCTTGTTAAAAGCAGGGTAAGTAAAACCAGGATGACTGACCGGATTGGGATATAATTGACGGAAGCTATCTATAAATCCGGCTTTTTCTAATAAAACCGAACAGTCCCAGGGAACCACTGCCCCACGATGGTCAAAAAGATCTTTTGTCGCCAATGTCCAATCCAAATGCGAAGGCTCATTAAAATCACCTGCAATAATAAACGATTGTGATTGATCCCCTTTCTCTACATCGCTCAGGATATCCTGGATAGCTTCATCACGTTTGCTTTTCCGATTAGCCTCGATAATGGTACCTACGTCTGAAACAGGACGATCTAACTTTTTCCAGGTCACACCATCATAACCACGTGGCAAATAGCAGGCATAATTCGTGTAGTCCAAGTGTAAAGAATAACATACAAAAGAACGCTTTCCAATCTTGATCTTACTTTTTAAAACACCGCCCATCGTACTGTCTTTTTCATAAAGCGCATGCTGTGATTCAATCGGATATTTGGAAATAAAGCCGACATCCAGTTTTGCGTCACTGGACTGGCCAAAATATATGGCCCCCTTAGCTTTGAGTTCCGTGAGTATACGCTGAATAAAATCTGTTCCCTTGTAATTGCGGACTTCACTAAAGAGAACGACATCTGCATGCTTGGCAATAATTTCGTCTGCAATCGGAGGAAACCCATTCGGCACGATAGTCCCCTCCTGCCAGATATTGATTTGCAGTACCTTTACCTCATCTTTTGCCTGAGCGAAGAGCGTATGCCCTAAAAGGGTAATCACCAAAAGAAATATAATTTTTCTTAATTTCATTGGAGTTGTCTATTTCTATGAACAAGCATTACCACAACGTTCTTATCGAAATGCGGTTTCTACCATTATCTTATAAGCGAGTTTCTTACTTATTTCTGTAATAACCAAATAATTTTATCCACATTATCAACTCCACCCCATTGTCGTAGACTTGCTTCATCAACTTTTTCGCGATTTGTATCGAATTCAGAAGTAGGATACATCCAACGCAAAGGCATTTTCGTATTTGTAACATTATGATCAGCTTCAATTGAATAGCATTATATTTAGCAGCATTCCAAAATTTATTAAATAGCGAATTATTTAATATCTTAGCCATACAAAGTTTTAGTATAACGGATAGCAAGCCAAAAGTGGGTGGCATATTCATAAATGGTCGCCCGAATGATGAATGGAACTATTGTGCCGGTCCCTGGGTAAAGGCACAAAATACCGAAATAAATATTGAGACACCACTGGTCATTAACAATTAAAAAAGCATTAGCTCCGATATCGCCTTTTCACTTAAACGCCTTTAAGCAGTGTGTGAATATGCTGCTAAAATCAGATCAGCCTGAGTCGGGAAGCCTAACAAGCAAATACGATGAGTTTGAAACAAACGTTTTATAAAGTACGAAGTTCTAAAATAGTTCAGGGCATTCTAATAGCCAACATTTTTGCATTTCTAATTATTGGTATGCAATCTTCATTGCTGCCCAAGGATGTGGGTGTACTTGTCTTTTCTGAATTTGTGATTATTCCACTGTTGATGGGTATTATTATGGCTTGGTGTTGGAAAGATACCAACATGAGAGGAACACAAATAACGGCATGCTCTACCTTGGGTAGTCTCATGGCTATCTTACTGAGCTTTATATTCTTAGGTGAAGGCATTATTTGCCTCTTAATTGTTTCCCCCTTATTTTTGGTTTTGTTATCGCAGGCGCCTTTATTGGAAGGTCAATGTTTAAAAAGAGCAATCAAAAATTGAATATAAGCATTGTTAGCCTGTTACTTGGAATTTTTATTGTTGACTCCCTGAGTGATCATCATCACGAAAATATGGTCTCCGATGAGATCTTGATTCATGCGAGCCCAGCACAAGTATGGCAGCACGTGGTCGCCTTCGATCCGATATCTCAGAAGGAAAGCTATTGGCTCTTTAATATAGGAATGCCGAGCCCAATGGTCACAACGGTAAGTGAGCATAAATTGGGCGCAAACCGAAAATGCATTTTCAGCAACGGATATATTTTCGATGAGAAGATTGTAAAATTTGACGTCAATGAAAACTTAGTTTTTGATATCATTGATCAACCCAAAGACCCTGAAATTATGGGACATATAGATATCAAAAGAGGTCAATTTATGTTGAAAGACAGTGGAAATGGTACCACTACCCTTATCGGGAACAGTTGGTATAATCTCCATGTCTTCCCGACTTGGTATTATGACCTTTGGGCAGAAAGTATCACTAGGAATGTGCATTTCCGAGTAATGGAGCATATTAAACTATTAAGCGAGCGATAACCTATGTTTTCTTTTGTGGTAAGAAAACTTGGCTTTTTAAAGGATATCCCTTTATTAGCCATCCTATTTGATAGTCTTATGAGACTTTGGATGTTCATTGCGAAGCCCGAACTGCTACATTGGATCGATGACCTGGAAGAAAATGTCGAACGTATGACCGGGACGACCGTTGGGATACATAAATATGGCAAGACTGCGTTCAATTATTCGGGAAAGGAATTCGCACATGTACATAGCAATGGTTTAGTGGACATTTTATTAAATAAAGAGCTAAAAAAATCATTAATGATGGACGGAAAAATCAAGGACCATCATCTATTTAAAAATTCAGGATGGATCAGTTTTTACCTTTACAATAAGCAAGATGTTGCCTATGCCTGTTACCTCTTGCAAAAGGCTTACGACCGTGCTAGAGAAAAACAGAATTCTGTATTCTGTTAGACAGGCTTTGATCTTCCTGAATTGTTCAGTCACTGCAATAATTAGCGAGCCTAGTTCGACAGCAACTGATTTTTCCATCAACATGGTCATTCCGAAAACGCTTTGACCATATGCAGGACCTTTCCATAATTTGGAAAGTCTTTATCTTTTATAATTAATATCTTTGCCGTATGAATATTGAACAGATCAAACAACCTTTCCTCAAAAAATTCCCTGGAGATTTTTCCAATAATCCTACACAGCGAGGCACGCCAAAAGTGTTATTTGCTACGATCGAACCTACTGGGTTTGAACAGCCTCAACTGATTGCTTTCAACGAGGCTCTTTCTGAGGAAATAGGGCTGGGTAAATTTGAAGAAAAGGACCTTAACTTTTTGGTAGGATCTCACCTACCCGACAATATTCAGACCTACGCTACAGCTTATGCGGGACATCAATTTGGTAACTGGGCCGGACAACTGGGCGATGGTAGGGCTATTCTTGCAGGCGAAATTACAAATGCCGCAGGTAAGAAGACCGAAATTCAATGGAAAGGAGCTGGCGCAACACCCTATTCAAGACGTGCAGACGGAAGAGCCGTATTGCGGTCTTCTGTACGTGAATACCTGATGAGTGAAGCCATGTATCACTTGGGCATACCTACTACCAGGGCCTTAAGCCTGGCCTTTACGGGAGAAGATGTTCTTCGGGATATCATGTACAACGGCAACCCAAAATACGAAAAAGGAGCCGTGGTGATCAGAACCGCTGAAAGCTTCCTTCGCTTTGGACATTTTGAACTGATGTTTGCTCAGGGGGAGCACAGCTTATTACAGGATCTGCTTGATTTTACTATTGAAAATTACTTCCCTGAAATTGTTTCATCCGATCAGCAGAAATATAAAGATTTTTTTGAAAATGTATGTAACCGCACGGCAGACTTAATGGTAGAATGGTTTAGAGCAGGTTTTGTGCATGGGGTAATGAATACAGACAATATGTCGATCTTAGGCCTAACGATCGATTATGGCCCCTATTCAATGATGGATGAATATAATTTAAATTTCACGCCCAATACCACGGATCTACCAGGGAGGAGATATGCATTTGGAAAGCAGGCACAAATTGCAAACTGGAATTTATGGAAACTTGCGAATGCCCTCCAACCTATCATCAACGATGAAAAATTCCTTGAAAACACCCTAAATAATTTTGGCGTTTATTTTTGGGAAGCTCATGACAAAATGCTCTGCAAAAAATTCGGGTTTGATGGGCCAAAAAAGGAAGATGAGGTGTTTTTTAGCAACTGGCAGGTTTTAATGCAAGAACTCGCATTGGATCATACCTTATTCTTCAATCAATTGGAAAAAATAACTCCAGAAACTGATTTACATGAACATTTTAGCCCAGTAGCTTACGCTGTTTTAAATGAAGAAAAGCTTAGCAGACTTAAAGACTTCATGGAACAGTATCAATCCCGCTTGCATTCAAATTCAATTTCAAAAGCTGAGTCCCTGGATTTAATGAAAAAAACAAACCCCAAATTTATTCTGCGGAACTATCTGCTTTACCAATGTATTGAAGAAATTAATGCTGGAAAAACAGCGATGTTAATGAAACTAACGCAAGCATTAGAAAATCCATACCAAGAGTTATTTCCGGAATTTTCCGTCAAACGTCCTTCTAGCTATGACAACACCGCAGGATGTTCTACACTTTCATGCAGTTCATAGTACGAAATCCCTCTCTCATTAAGCATTCAGAGGGGAATTAAAGTTTAGGATTTGTAGATTGTCTAAAAATAATAATACTTAGTTGCCAGCCAACAGGTAAGCCTACTAAGAGATAAGACTCTAGATGCATATCTTGAAACCGAACGCTGGGTATATCACCATCCGAAGTAAACTCAGCCCTTCTTAACAGGTCTCGTATCTGAGCAACTTTAAATTTTAAATAAACCACGCGCACCCAACACAATATAAGTCCCGAAGTACTGATAATTAGAAGGGAAAGCCGTTGATTTCTTACCGAAGATACTTTACAATAATTTTTGACTGACAGATACAGAAATGCGAGAATTCCAAAAGAGAAAATAAAAATCAGTGTTGGTAAAACCTGGCCAGGTAGACGCCAGCTATCCTTAAACAAGGGGCTTTCACCTATAATTTGGGTTGTAACCGATCTCTAATAAAAAAGGCAATTAGACACAATACGGTTGACAATCCAATAGCAATTTTGTATTCTTTCATCTTTTTCATTTCAATGAGCTAGGAGTAGGTAAAGCCGGAAACATAGGTTATCGACTTAAACCATTTTGGATATTGCTTTTACATTGTTCGATTTGCTTTTTCATTACTTTAAGTTCCCTTATCTTAGCATCTATCTGTTTCAATTTAAGATCGAGCACTTCCATTTTACTTGTCTGAGTTAGCTCTTTTTGATACCATGCATCAATAACCTGCTTAATTTCGGCTAACGTAAAACCTACAGCTTTTGCCATCTTTATGAACCTCAGTTTTTCGGTTACTTCATCATCATAATAAACGTAGTTATTGGATGTTATATCCTTTTTTGTCTTGCCAGAAATGAGTCCACTCTTTTCATAAAAACGTATAGTTCCAATAGGTATGTTCGCTTCCCTCGCTAGTTGACCAATTAATTTCACTTGATAATCAATAGTTTAAAAAAATATCACAAGTATAAAGTATACTTCATACTTGTTGGTTGTAAAAATACAGTTTAAATTTGTCTATAGAAAATCAATGGTCGCTATAAATATCTTTTTATCATGAAAACAGCATATTCCGACAAAGAACTTATTAAACTTGTACCCGGCTTCACAAGCAATTTTATCGTAATAAATGACATTTCAATCCATTATGTTCACGGAGGCAAAGGAGACCCCATAATTCTTATTCCGGGTTATCCAGAAACATGGTGGGCGTATCATCATGTAATGCCTATATTAGCAGAAAGCAACCAAGTATTTGTAGTTGAAATTAGAGGAATGGGTAGCTCAGATAAACCGGAAAATGGTTACGACAAAAAGAACATCGCCAAGGATATCTACAAATTAGTAAAGCATTTAGGCTTGGACAGCGTTTTTATTGCAGGTCACGATATCGGTGCACATGTTGCTTTTAGTTTTGCTTGTAATTATCCTCAAGCAACTAGTAAATTGATACTGCTGGATACACCACATCCAGACCCAAGCATGTATCAGCTTCCTATGCTACCTGTTTTGGGGGGAACTTATCTATATCCATGGTGGCTAGCTTTTAACCAAGTCAAAGAATTACCGGAAAGGTTACTTGAGGGGCGCATGTCAATCGTCATCTCTTGGTTATTTGACAACCTGCTGATTAATAAAGATAGCATAAGCCAATTTGATAAATCTGTTTATAGTGAAGCTTATGACAATAAAGATGCTATTCGTTGTTCCAATGCATGGTATCAAGCCTTTCCACAGGATATTAAAGATTACGCGAGCTACAGTAAATTAGAAATGCCAGTCCTGGCGATTGGTGCAAGTGGCTATGACCTACTTCTACATTCTTTACCGGAAATCACCCGTAATCTAACACTTAAAAAAATTGAAAACTGTGGCCATTTTATTCTTGCGGAAAAACCTATTGAAACCGCTGAATTGATCAAAGCGTTTTTATTGACAATCTAATTTCGGATGAAATCAACTTGTAATAAAAAGCAACGGTTGCAGGCCTATCCTGAAATAATTATTCATCTTCGAGGATATGTTATGTCCTGGTTTCGAGATAAAACTTAAAAGCTATAATCTACCCCAAAACTGATATAACCCGGCAAAAGTTTATATTCGGTGCTGGTATTATAAAGGTCTGTCAATTCAGCATTTCTGAAAAAGCGAGTATTAAAAATATTTTTTGCTGTCATA